>PNJM01000022.1 GCA_013821865.1 Rhodocyclaceae bacterium | reverse complement strand
GCGGCGGCGCAGGAAGCGCGGCGGCGGCCTCTGGTTCCATGGCCTGCGCGAAGGCGCCGCGGCGATGCTGGCCAAGAACCCTTTCGCGAAGGACATCGGCCCCGGCGCCTGCTTCACGGAGAAACGCGACGCGATCGCCGGCATCTATGCGCAACTGGACAAGGATGTCTGCGCGAATTGCCGCGCGCGCATCTTCGAGGAATGCGGGCAGGCCGCTGAGGTCAGCGCTCCTCCGGCGGCTTGAGCTTGCGGAAGGCCCGCCACAGCAGCAGGTCGTAGGCGATCTTCATGGCAGCGCCGATGAACAGCGGCATGCCGAGCGACGCCGCCTGCATCAGCCAGCCGGCCAAACCCGGCGCCACCGACCAGCCGCCCAGGCGCACCAGATGCGTCACGCCCGAGGCATAGGTGCGCTCTTCCGGCTTCACCACCGCCATCACGTAGGATTGCCGTGTCGGCACATCCATCTCCACCAGCCCCTCGCGCAGCAGGAACAGCAGCGCCGCCACCCAGAAGTCCGCCGCAAAGGCCACCGAGGCCAGGAGGACGCTCGACGGGATGTGCGTGAACACCATCGTATTCACTAATCCGATGCGCGCCGCGAGCCAGGCCGCACCTAGATGCGAGAGCGCATTCAGCACGCGCGCGGCGAAGAACAGCCCGCCGATCATAGCCGCCGAGACGGCGAAGCGCTCGAAGAAAAAATACGACAGCAATGCCGAGCCGAGAAAGCCCCCGGCGATGCTGTCGATGGCGAACAGTGCCGAGATCCTCCACAGGATGCGGCGCGATCCGGGAGAAATGCGCGGCGATGCAGCCCCGTCGTCGCGGGCTGCGCCGGCCTCCGCCGCCGGCGAGAGTTTCAGGTACAGCGGCGTGCCGGCGGCAAGCAAGACCGCATAGAGCATGAACATCAGCCGATAGGCCTCCGCTTCCGCTATGCCGGCCATCGTCTGCAACGCGACCGGCGCCGCCGCCAGCAAGGCGCCCAGCGCATGGCCGATGTCGGTGAACAGGTTGTAGCGCGCAAAGGCGCCGGTACGCCCGGCATCGTCCGTCGTCGCCGGCAGGATGGCCTGCTCCAGCACCAGGGCCGCGCCGCGATCGCGCCCCATGCCATTGAGCATGCCGAAGAAAGCTGCCGCCGCCACCGCCGGCAGCCCGCCGCCCAGGGCTGCCAGAACGCCACCCCCCGCACCCAACAGCGACAGTGCCAGCAGGGCACGCCGACGGCCGAGGCGGTCGCCGATCCAGGTCACGACCACCAGCGCCAGGGTCGCGCCGGCCAGTCCGACCGAGATGACCACGCCGATCACCGCCGCGGTGAATCCGATGCGCGCCAGGTACAGTCCGAGCAGCACACCCGCCATGCCGGTGGCAAGCGCACGCAGGAAAGCAGCCGCGTAGATGATGCGTCGATCGTTCATTTGTCCGACATTCTGCTAGACTTTCGCCGGTCGGGGATCAACGCGGGCTCCCGGCATTCCCCAGACGGTGTCCCGTCCAAGTTCCGCACATCGTGCATTTAACGAGGAGTGCCCATGGACACCGTCGATACCCCCGCCATGCCCCCCGCCCCCGTCTCGCTCGGCGAAGCCTTCCGCTACTGG
Source organism: Rhodocyclaceae bacterium (assembly GCA_013821865.1). Taxonomy (GTDB): domain Bacteria; phylum Pseudomonadota; class Gammaproteobacteria; order Burkholderiales; family Rhodocyclaceae; genus Desulfobacillus. The sequence goes on along the minus strand of PNJM01000022.1, from coordinate 15,040 downwards.
CTGAAGCTCGGCTTCATCAGCTTCGGCGGCCCGGCCGGGCAGATCTCGATGATGCACCAGGATCTGGTCGAGCGCCGCCGCTGGATTTCCGAGCGCCGTTTCCTGCACGCGCTCAACTACTGCATGCTGCTGCCCGGTCCCGAGGCGACGCAACTCGCCGTCTACATCGGCTGGATGATGCATCGCACCTGGGGCGGCATCGTCGCCGGCGTGCTGTTCGTGCTGCCCTCGGTGTTCATGCTGATCGGCCTCACCTGGATTTACCTGGCCTTCGGCAACGTGCCGGCGGTGGCCGGCATCCTCTACGGCATCAAGCCGGCGGTCACCGCCATCGTGGTGTTCGCGGCGTACCGCATCGGCTCGCGCGCACTGAAGAACGGCGTGCTGTGGGCGATGGCGGCGGCGGCCTTCGTCGCCATCTTTGCCTTCGACGTGCCCTTCCCCGCCATCGTGCTGGTGGCAGCCATTCTCGGCTACATCGGCGGACAGATCACGCCCGGCAAATTCAAGACCGGTGGCGGTCATGGTGCCGCCGACAAGAGTTTCGGCCCGGCTCTCATCGACGACGACACGCCGCCCCCCGCCTGGGTGCGTTTCTCCTGGGGCAGGCTGGTCGGCTACTGCGCAATCGGTCTCGGCATCTGGGGCGGCTCGATGGCGTTACTCGTGTCGCAAGGCGGCTGGAGCAGCGTGCTGACGCAGATGGGCTGGTTCTTCACCAAGGCGGCGCTGCTCACCTTCGGCGGCGCCTATGCGGTGCTGCCTTATGTGTATCAGGGCGGCGTCGAGCAGTACGGCTGGCTCACCGGCCCGCAGATGATCGACGGCCTGGCGCTGGGGGAAACCACGCCTGGGCCGCTCATCATGGTGGTGGCTTTCGTCGGCTTCGTCGGCGGCTGGACCAAGCAGATCTTCGGAGCCGATTCGCTGTTGCTCGCCGGCGCGGCGGGCGCCACGGTGGCGACTTTCTTCACCTTCCTGCCCTCGTTTCTCTTCATCCTCATCGGCGGACCGCTGGTGGAAGCGACCCACGGCGACATCAAGTTCACCTCGCCGCTGACCGGCATCACCGCCGCCGTGGTCGGCGTGGTGATCAACCTGGCGGTGTTCTTCGCCTGGCACGTGCTGTGGCCGCAGGGCACGCAAGCCACGCCTTTCGCCGGCAGGTTCGAATGGTTCTCGGCCCTGATCGGCGTCGCCGCGGCAATCGCCCTGTTCCGCTACAAGGTGGGGATCATGCCGGTGATCGGCGCCTGCGCGGCGGTGGGGCTGGCCTACACGCTGATAGTTTGAAGAGAAGCGCCATGAAATGGGTTGCGTCAGCGTCGCACTGCCGCAAGAATGCCCCGCAGCAGCGCGGCGGGCGCCGGCGGGCAGCCGGGAACGCGCACATCCACCGGTATGGCGTTCTCCACCGCGCCGCAGCTGGCGTAGCTTTCTCCGAAGATCCCACCCGTGCAGCCGCAATCGCCCACCGCCACCACCAGCTTGGGATCGGGCGTACAGTCATAGGCCACCTTGAGCGCGTTTTCCATGTTCTTCGTCACCGGGCCGGTGACCAGCAGCATGTCGGCGTGGCGCGGACTGGCGACAAACTTGATGCCGTACCCTTCCAGGTTGTAGTAGGGATTGTTGAGGGCGTGAATCTCCAGCTCGCAGCCGTTGCAGGAGCCGGCATCGACCTGGCGGATGGTCAGGGCCCGGCCGAGGATGCGCAGGATTTCATCGTGTAGGCGCGCAAGCTCACGCTTCTCGGCCTCGACGGCCTCGGGCAGCGGCTCGGTGACGATGCCGGTGCGCAGGATGCGCTTGAGCATTGGAATCACAGATCCACTCCGCTGTAGGAAAGATTGAACGACTTGTTGATGAGCGGGAAATCGGGAACGATGTCGCGCATCACTGCATGCTCCAGCGCCGGCCAGGCCTGCCAGGAAGGATCGTGGGGATGGACGCGGGCCAGTCTGCCGTCGCCGTCGAACGACACGCCCACCAGCACTTCGCCGCGCCAGCCTTCGATCACGCCGAGGCCGTAACCATCGGCCACGGGCGGCACATCGATGCGCACCCCGCTGTCGGGCAGGCCGACGGCGATCTCCCGCAGCAGCCGCAGGGACTCGAACACTTCCGCAAAGCGCACCGCCACCCGCGCCGCCACGTCGCCGCGCTCGTCCGTGGCTGGGCGTACGCCCAGCATCGCGTAGGGCGGCGGCGGGGTGTAGCCCTGGCGATGGATGCGCGCATCGAGGATCATGCCCGTGGCGCGGGCGGCCACCCCGGTGAGGGACAACTCCCGCGCCAGGTCGGCGTCGATGGCGCCGGTAGTGAGGAAACGGTCCTGCAGGCCGGCGTGCTCGTCGTAGATTTTCTGGAGTTCCTTCACCTCGCGCCCGATAGCGTCGCACTGCTCGACGATGGCGGCGAGCGCGGGCGCATCGAGGTCGAGGGCGGTGCCGCCGGGCACGATGCTGTCCATCATGAAGCGGTGGCAGAAGAGCGCGCCGTTCAGCCGCAGCCAGTCCTCCTTGAGGCGCATGAACTGGGAAAAGCCGAAGGCCAGGGCGGCGTCGTTGCCGAGCGCGCCCAGGTCGCCGAGATGGTTGGCGACGCGCTCGCGCTCCAGCATCAGCGCCCGCAGCAGGAGGGCGCGCGGCGGCGGGCTGACGCCGCAGGCCGCCTCGACCGCGGCGGCATAGGCCCAGGCGTAGGCGCAGGTGGAGTCGCCGGAGATGCGCCCGGCGAGCCGGGCGCCGTCCGCGACATTCATGCCGATGTACAGCTTTTCCACGCCTTTGTGCTGATAGCCCAAGCGCTGCTCGAGGCGCAGCACGCGCTCGCCGATCACCGAGAAGCGGAAGTGCCCCGGCTCAATGATGCCGGCGTGGATGGGCCCAACGGGAATCTCGTGGGCACCATCGCCGCCGACCTGGACGAAGTCGTAGTCGCTCGGTGCGTTGGGGAAGCCGGCACCCTCATTTGCCAACTGCGCCGCATCGTGGCGCAGCGGATACCAGTCCGCCGGCCAGGCACCGTGGCGCAGCCAGGGGCGCCGGTCGCCGCCCTCCGTGGCGATGCCGACCAGATCGCACGTCGCGCGCTGCATGCGGTTGGCGGCGGGGAAGATGCCGGCCAGGTCGGGATAGGCGGGATTCTCCGCCGGCAGATCCAGGCTGACCCAGGCATGACCTTCGTTGAGACCGAACACGCAATCGAGGCGGAAGCCGCCGCCGCGCTGCCGGGAGTCGGAGCCCCACAGCGCGGCAATGCGGCCGTCGGCCCGGTGGGCGGCGATGGCAAAGGCTTGCAGTTCCTGGCTGTCGGCGGCACGCCCGGTCCAGACTGGCGCGCCAACACCCTCCTGGCGTGCGAAATCGATGGGTTCGTCGAGCAGTTGCATGGCTAGCCGAGCATCCGAGCCGCCTCGTGGAACCAGCGCGTGAGATAGGGTGGAATGTAGAGGCCGATCATCAGCACCAGGGCGAGATGCACGAACACCGGCGTGATGGCCGGCGCATGCGGCAGGGGCTTGGCATGGGTGTCGCCGAACACCATCGGCTGCACCTTGCCGAAGATGGCGGCAAAGGCGACGCCGAGCGCCAGCAGCAGCACCGGCGTGGCCCAGGGATGATGCTTCATGGCGTGGGTGAGGATCATGAACTCGCTGGCGAAGACGCCGAAGGGCGGCATGCCGAGGATGGCCAGCGTCCCCAGCATCAGGCCCCAGCCGATGACGGGGTTGATGCGGATCAGTCCGCGGATATCCTCCATCTGCTGGGTGCCGCTTTTCTGCGCGGCGTGGCCCACTGCGAAGAAGATGGCCGACTTGGTCAGCGAATGCATGGTCATGTGCAGCAGGCCGGCGAAGTTGGCCACCGCCCCGCCCATGCCGAAGGCGAAGGTGATGAGGCCCATGTGCTCGATGGACGAGTAGGCGAACATGCGCTTGATGTCCTTCTGCCGCGAGAGGAAGAAGGCCGCCACCACCAGCGTCAGCAGGCCGAAGCCCATCATCAGGTTGCCGGCGAAGCCGCCGGGAATGGCGCCGTCGGCCAGCACCTTGCAGCGCAGGATGGCGTAGAGCGCGACGTTGAGCAGCAGGCCGGAGAGCACGGCCGAGACCGGCGTCGGGCCCTCGGCATGGGCGTCGGGCAGCCAGTTGTGCAGCGGCGCCAGGCCTACCTTGGTGCCATAACCCACGAGCAGGAAGATGAAGGACAGGGCCATGATGGTCGGTTCGAGCTGCCCTTTCACCTCCACCAGGTGGGTCCACAGCAGCGCGTTGCCGGTTTCACCGAGCACGCGCTCGGCGGCGAAGTAGAGCAGGATGGTACCGAACAGGGCCTGGGCGATGCCGACGCCGCAAAGGATGAAATATTTCCACGCCGCCTCCAGGCTGGCTGCCGTACGGTAGAGCGAGACCAGCAGTACGGTTGTCAGCGTCGCCGCCTCCATGGCGACCCAGAGGATGCCGAGATTGTTGGTGGTCAGCGCCACCAGCATGGTGAACATGAAGATCTGGAACATGCTCTTGTAGAGGCGCAGGCGCGGCACGGTGAGCTTGCCGTGCTCCTGCTCGTTCTTCATGTAGGGGCCGGAAAAAATGCTGGTGGTAAGGCCGACGAAGGCGGTCAGGGCGACAAAAAAGACGTTGAGCGAGTCGATGAAGAACATTTCGCCGAAGGCGAAGCGCGGCCCGTTGGCGACGATCTCGATGGTGAGCAGGGCGGAGGCGAGGAAGGTGCCCAGGCTGGCGATGACGTTGAGGTTGGGCGCCCAGGCGCGCTCGCCCACCACTGTCAGCAGCAGGCCGCCGACGATGGGAATAACGAGGGTGAGAACGAAGAAATCCATGACGTTCAGCGTTCCTTGAGTTTCTCGAGATGGCGAATATCGAGGCTGTCGAACTGCTCGCGGATCTGGAAGAAGAACACGCCGAGGATGATGGCGCCCACAAGGACGTCAAGTGCGATGCCCAGCTCCACCACCATCGGCATGCCGTAGGTGGCGCTGGTGGCGGCGAGGAAGAGGCCGTTCTCCATGGCGAGGAAGCCGACCACCTGCGGGATCGCCTTGCTGCGCGTGATCATCATGAGGAAGGCCAGCATGACGGTGGCCAGGGCGATGCCCAGGGTGCCGCGACTGATGGTATTGGACAGCTGCGAGATGGGCAGCGCGACGTTGAAGGCGATGATCACCAGGGCGATGCCCACCAGCATCGTCGTGGGCACCTTGATGAGAGACTCCACGTCCCCCTTGACCTCCAGACGCCGCACCAGGCGGTGCAGGATCCACGGCAGCAGCAGGGCCTTGAGGACCAGCGTCAGGCCGGCGGACCAGTAGAGGTGGGTCTGGCCCGTGGTGACGGCCACCACCAGGGTGGACAGGGCGAGCGTCAGCCCCTGCAGCGCAAAGAGGTTGATCAGCGCCAGCACCCGCCGCTGCGCCAGCATGGCGAAGGCCAGCAGCAGGATCACCGAGGCGAACAGGTTGATGAGCTGGGAGGAAAGCGGAACGGCCAGGTTCATACCCGTCCTTCCAGCAGCAGGCGCACCAGCAGGCCCAGCACGGCGAAGAGAAAGGCGGTGCCGAGGAACTCGGGCGCGCGGAAGATGCGCACCTTGGCGTTGATGGTCTCGATGCCGGCGAGCAAGGCGCCGCCGATGGCAAGCTTGATCGCCAGCACCGGGATCGCCAGCAGCAGGCCGAGGAAACTGTCGCCCTCGGCGATGCCCCAGGGGAAGAACAGCGCCAGGCCGAGGCAGGAATAGGCGTACAGCTTGAGGCTCGCCGCCCACTCGATCAGCGCCAGGTGGCGCCCCGAGTACTCCAGGATCATGGCCTCGTGGATCATGGTCAGTTCCAGGTGCGTGGCCGGATTGTCCACCGGCACGCGGGCGTTCTCGGCGAAGGAGACGAAGGTGAAGGCGATGCCGGCGAAGGCCAGGCTGGGATAGATGATGAAGTCCCGGTGGGCCAGGGTCTCGACGATGGTGGCGACCGAGGTGGACTGGGAGATCATCGCCGTGGTGAAGATCACCATCAGCAGGGCCGGCTCGGCGAGGAAGCCGATCAGCATTTCTCGCCGACCGCCCAAGGTGCCGAAGGAGGTGCCGACATCCATCGCGGCGAGCGCGATGAAGATGCGCGCCAGGCCGAAGACGCCGACCAGGGCGATCGTGTCCGCTGCGGGCGCGAGCGGCAGGTCGGTAGACAGCGTGGGGATGATCGCGCACGCCAGCACCATGCAGCCGAACACTACGAAGGGCGCGAAGCGGAACAGAGGGGAAGCGCCGTGGGCCAGCACCACATCCTTGAGGAAGAGCTTGTGCAGCATGTAGTACGGCTGCAGCAGCGGCGGCGCCGAACGGTTCTGCAACCAGGCGCGGCACTGGTTCACCCAGCCCGTGAGCAGCGGCGCCAGCAGGAGCGCGAGCGCGATGGCGAACATCTGTCCCAGAAAGCCGAAGACGTTCATGCCATTTCCCGAATGCGGCGCAGTCCGGCCGCCGGGCCGCCCCAAGGCCGGACGGCACGTTCGCGGAGCGAACAATCGCGCTCCCGTCTCCACGAAGCGCCCCGTAACCCGCGAGCGCAGCGAGCTTGTGGGCTCCCCCGCACTGGGGCGGGGGTCGGGGGGGGTGGGGAGATTCTCATGGCCGGGCCACCAGCAAGAGCACGATCAGCGTGAGGAAGCTGTAGAGCAGGTAGATGGCGATGCGCCCGCCCTGCAGCCGGGTGATGAGCCGCGAGCCCCGTTCGGCCAGGCGCGCCACGGGCAGGTAGAGCCAGTGCCAGAAATGGTCCTCGACCTTGACGCTGTAATAGGGCTTCTCGTCGCGGATGGTGGGGAAATGCCGCTCCATGCGGAACATGGGCTCGAAGATGCGGCGGATCGGCTGGCTGAAGCCCTCGGCCGTGTCCTGGGCGCGGGCACTCTGGAACACGTAGCCGCAATCCCATGCCGCTGACCGGCGCAGGCGGCCATGATAGAGGCGGCGCACCAACTGCCGCCCCAGCAGCACCGCGGCGGCGATGGTGGCGAGGAAGATGAGCGGCTCATAGCTGGCCCGCTCGGGGGAGATCGGCGCCAGCATCCACCAGCCGTGCTCGCGCACCTTGTCGGCCAGGCCGGTGCCGAGAAGCTGGCGCGTGGCGGCATCGATGAAGCCGATCACGGTAGAGGGCAGCACGCCCAGCGCCAGGGTCAGGCCCGCCAGCCAGACGAGGCCGACGCGCTCCCAGGGACCGGCGTCATGGGCGTCCTTGAGGTTCTCCTCGCGCATCTGGCCAAGGAAGATGATGCCGTAGAACTTGACCATGGCGAATCCCGCCAGCGCCGCCACCAGGGCCACCACCGCGGCCGCTACCGGCACCACCATGTTGAGCCAGGGATGAGGCAGTCCCGGCGAGAAGAGGAAACTCTGCAACAGCAGCCACTCCGAGACGAAGCCCGACAGGGGCGGCAGGCCGGCGCTGGCGATGACACCGGCCAGGGCCAGCCAGGCGACCCAGGGCATGCGATGAATCAGCCCGCCCAGTTTGCCGAGGCTGCGCTCCCTGGTGGCATGCAGCACCGAGCCGGTACACAGGAACAGCAGGCTCTTGAAGCCGGCGTGGGCCAGGCAGTGGTACAGCACTGCCGTCATGGCCAAGGCCGCCAGGGACTCCATGCGGTAGGCATGGAAAATCAGCGTCAGGCCGATGCCGACGGCGAGCAGGCCGATGTTCTCGATGGAGGAATAGGCCAGCAGGCGCTTCATGTCGCTTTGCACCGTGCTGTAGAGGACGCCGAACACGGCGGTAGCCAGCCCGATGCTCATGGCCACCACGCCCCACCACCAGAGCGGCTCGGCGAGAAGGTCGAAGCTCACCCGCAGCAGGCCGTAGATGGCGGTCTTCAGCATGACCCCGCTCATCATTGCCGACACCGGCGAGGGCGCGGCCGGATGCGCCTCCGGCAGCCAGACGTGCACCGGCAGCAGGCCGGCCTTGGCGCCGAAGCCGAGCAGCGCGAGCAGGAAGGCGGCGGAACCCCAGAACGGCGACAGCGACTGGGCACGCATGCCGGCGAAGCTGTAGTCGCCGCTGCCCGAGCTCATCACGCCGAAGGAGAGCAGGATGGCGATGGCGCCGATGTGGGCGATCAGCAGGTAGAGGTAGCCGGCGCGGCGAATCTCGGCATGGCGATGATCGGTGGTGACCAGGAAGAACGAAGACAGCGCCATGCACTCCCACGCCACCATGAAGGCGTAGGCATCGTCGGCCAGCAGCACCATGAGCATGCTGGCGAGGAAAATGTGGTATTGCAGGCACATCAGGCCCGGCGCCGTGCCCTCGCCCTTGCGGAAGTAACCTGCGGCGAAGATGGAGATGCCGACCGAGGCAAAACCCAGCAGCAGCGCGAACACGGCGGCGAGATTGTCGAGGCGCAGGTGGAAAGGCAGGTCGGGCAGGCCGATGGCCAGCACGGCGACTTCCGGCGATTCGCCGAGAAAGCCGAGCGCCACAAGGCCGACCATCATGCCGACCAGGGCGCCCAGCGGGAACAGGGTCTTGCTGATGAAGCGCAGGTTGCGCGGTGCCACGAGTCCGGCGATCCCCAGCACCAGCCAGGCGCAAGCGGCGATCAGCAGGGCATCGATGGGCAGCAGGGCGGGCATGGCGACAACCGCTATCTTATCAGGCAATGCCGGGCCGAGGCTGGCGACGGCACATCACATTGGCCACGATGCGGTCACTTCCGCGGCAGCAGGCAGAAGGCGCCCCCGATGCCCTGCGACGCGATCTCGGCGCTGATCACCTCCAGCGCATGGTCCGCGGTGATATGGAAGTTCTTCTCGCCGATCGCATCAAACAGCCCGGTGGCGCGCATCACGTCGAGCACCTGCTTCTTCAGGCCCGAGAAAACCATGTTCACACCGTTGCTCCGCAGCCGCTCGACGAGATGGTGCACGACCTCCTCGCCCGATGCGTCGAGCTCGTTGATGCCGTCGCCCACCACCAGCAGCCAGCGCGCCTTGGGGTTGGCGGCGACGGCCTCGAGGATGGCGTCCTCGAAATAGGCGACGTTGGCGAAATACAGGCGCCCGTCGAAGCGCACCGCCGTGACGATCTCGGAGGCCGGCAGGTTGTGCACCTTCGCGTCGCGCAGCGTGCCGTCCGGGTGGCGGCCGAGGATGGCGACGCGGGGGTTCATGGTGCGCAGCAGGTAGAGCAGGATGGCGAGGCCGGCTCCGGCCAGGATGCCGTTGTCGAGATGGGGCGCGAAAGCCAGCGTGGCGACGAAGGCGACGATCGCGGCGACGCCGTCATGGCGGCTGGCCTGCCAGGCGTGCTTGACGGCCTCGAAATTGACGAGGCCGATCACCGCCATGATGATCACCGCCGCCAGCACCGCCTGCGGCAGATGATAGAGGAGCGGCGTCAAAAACAGCAGGGTGAGCAGGACGAAAAGGCCGGTGAACACCGACGACATGCCGGTGACCGCGCCGGCATCGATGTTCACGGCGGAGCGCGAGAACGAGCCCGACACGGGGAAAGACTGGCTCAGCGCGCCGACGACGTTGGCCAGGCCCTGGCCGAGCAGTTCCTGATTCGGGTCGATCTTCTGCTTGGTCCTGGCTGCCATGGCCTTGGCGATGGAGATCGCCTCCATGAAACCCACCAGCGATATCACGACGGTGGCGGAAAGCAGGCTGCCGAGCATCTCCCAGGAGATTTTCGGCAGGTCGAGAGAGGGCAATCCCTCCGGCACCCGGCCCACCACTTCGCCGCCGCCGACCAGCTTGAACTCATTGGCGCCCGCATGCGCAATGCGCCAGCGGTGGCCGTCTGACTGCTCGCCCTGCGGCACCCTGCCCTCGGCATACAGTTTCGCAGGCTGACCGTTGGCTCCGGGCAAGCGTTCGAAAACGAAACTGCGGATGGCGCGGTTGCGTCCGCGGTTCTCGTTTTCGCGGTCTTTCAGCTGCAGCCTGAGCAACTCGATTTCGTAGTTCAGCGTCGCCGTCTCGTGGCCAAGCTCGCCATGTTCCTTCCGCAGCTTCTTCAATTCCGCCGACCTGGCGGCGATCCGGGCATTCAGCTCATCGATGCGCGCCGCGGTGCGGGCATGCTCCGCGAGCAGCGCCTTGGCCTCGGCATCGACAACCTCCTCGATCCTGCCTGTGGCATTGCGTTCGAAGCCGACCCACCAGCTTGTCGTAGTCGTGATCGCCACCGCGATCAGCACGCCCGGCATCCTGGGCGCCCACTTGCGCAAGGCCCACATGATGGCAATGGCGGCGGCCCCCATGGCCAGCGTCGGCAGGTGCGTGTCGCCGGCCTGCTTGAGCACGCCCCAGATGTCCTGGATGAAGTGCTCGGAGCGGCCCATCGGCACGCCGATCAGCTTGTTGATTTGCGACAACCCGATGATGATCGCCGCCGCGTTGGTGAAACCGACGATGACGGGATGCGAGAGGAAATTCACCACCACGCCGAGCTTGAACGCGCCGAGCGCCAGCTGGAAGATGCCGACCATCAGCGCCAGCATGATTGCCAGCGCGATGAACTGCTCGGACCCCGGCGCAGCGAGGGGTGCGAGCGTCGACGCCGTCAGCAGGGAGACCACGGCAACCGGGCCGGTGCCGAGCTGGTTCGATGAGCCCCAGAGGGCCGCCACCATCACCGGCAGGAAGGCCGCGTAGAGGCCGTAATAGGGCGGCATGCCGGCCAGCTGGGCGTAGGCCATCGATTGCGGCACCAGCACCAGCGCCACGGTGAGTCCGGCGAGAAAGTCGGCGCGCAGCGCCATTCCCGGATAGGGCAGCCAGCGCAGGAAAGGCAGCAGTCGTTTCAGCAGCGGGTAGTTCATTTCTTGTTGCAGCGCCCGCGCCCCTGGCCGGATGACTGCTTATAAGGAGAGGTGATATATTAATCGCCCCTTATATGGCTGTGGGCGAAATATCCTTATCGCCGAATCAGGGTGCTATATTCGCCGCTCGCCAACCCGGATCGAAAAAACATGGGACACCGCCTCTCGAAAATCTACACCCGCACCGGCGACGCCGGCACCACCGGACTCGCTGACGGATCGCGCGTGGCCAAGGACCACCCGCGCATCGCCGCCCTGGGCGACGTGGACGAACTGAACTCGGTCATCGGCCTGCTGCTGACGGAGGAATTGCCGGAAGACGTCCGCGCGCTGCTGACCGGCATCCAGCATGACCTGTTCGACCTGGGTGGCGAGATGGCCATCCCCGGCTCGACCCTGCTCGACGCAACGCAGATCGAAGTGCTGGAAAAAGCCATCGACGGCTTCAACGCCGGGCTCGGACCGCTCAAGGAGTTCATCCTGCCGGGTGCGGGCATGCCCCTGCCCCCCGCCCCCCTTCCCGGGGAAGGGGGTGACGGCGGTTCGCGGGCTGCGCCCGCTCCGGGCGGTGGAATGCCCGTCTCGGGGCGGCCCATCGACGGGCGCGCCGCGGCGCTGGCCCATCTCGCCCGCGCCGTGTGCCGGCGCGCCGAGCGCCAGATGGTCGCCTTGGCCGCAACCGAAGCGATCAGCGAAGCCGGCCGCAAGTACGTCAACCGCCTCTCCGACCTCCTCTTCGTGCTCGGCCGCACGCTCAACCGCAAGGCAGGGCGCGGCGACGTGCTCTGGCAGAAGGGCCGCAACAAGTAGATCTCTTCTCAAAAATATCCATGCACGGCTCCGCCGTATCGTTATAGTCCCCGCGCCGGCAGCAGCCAGAGCGTCGTGGCCAGCCAGCCGGCCAGTGCCGCCAGGAGATGCGGGTCGCGCATCAGTTCCAGGGCGGGGTCGCCGCCGCCGCCGCGCCGGTGCAGCAGGAACAGATAGCGGAACATGCCGTAGAGCACGAAGGGCACGGTGTAGATGAGATCCGCCGTGCCGTGCAGGGCGACCGTCTCCTCGCTCACGGTGTACAGGCTGTAGGAAACCACCGTGCATGAGGCGGCGACGACGATCATCTGGTCGAGCAGCGCGTGCGTGTAGTGCTCCAGCACGCGGCGATGGCTGCCGCCCTCCCCGGCCAGCGCATTCAACTCGGCGCGGCGCTTGGCGAAACCGAGGAACAGCGTCAGCATCAGGCCGCACAGCAGCAGCCACTGCGAGGGGGCGATGCCGATGCCGAGCGTGCCGGCCAGGATGCGCAGCATAAAGCCGGCCGCGATGATGAACACGTCGAGAATCACCACGTGCTTCAGGCCCAGGCTGTAGCCGATGTTGAGCGCCGGATAGGCGAAGAATATCCATGGCGCCGAACCGGCGTGCCCGATCGCCAGCCACAATCCCCCGGCGGCGCACAGCAGCATGAGCGCCGCGGCTTCCGCGACGCCGATCGCCCCGCTCGCCAGCGGTCGGCGCGCCTTGGCCGGGTGGCGCCGGTCCTCCTCGCGGTCGATGATGTCGTTCATGGCGTACACGGCGCTGGACAGCAGGCAGAACGCGGCGAAGGCGCTGATCGCCAGCGCCAGTTTCTCCGGATCGTTCCAGGCGTGGCCGAACAGCAGGCCGAGGAAGACGAACCCGTTCTTCACCCATTGATGCGGGCGGAGCAGGCGCAGGTAGGCCAGCGGTTTCATCGCAGCGGGATTTTCGTCGGCCATCGCTCAACCATCCTTCCTGCACTGCCGACCGGGAAAATACTGTTCGCAGAAATAGCACGGCCCCTTGGGCAGCCAGGCCGGGATGGCGTAATACTTGTCGCGCACCTGGGCCAGCACAATGTCGCGATAGACGGGATAGTCGAAGCCGCGCCCCAGCACGATATGGAAGCTCGCCCCGCGCAACTCGATGCGCCGGACCTCCACCTCGCGGAAATACGGCGCGTATTCCTGCTGCTGCGGTGCGCTCTTGCGCAGCACGAGAATGTTCCGGCCTTCGAGCGGGCGGAAATCGGTGAGAATGTCGTCGTGCCGCGCATGGCTCGATGCTTCGCCGAAGACGAGAAAGTAACGCCGCGCATTGTAGGCCAGCGTCACGGCGCTGGAATAGCCGTCCGAGGCGAAGGCGTAGTCCTGCTCATACGGCTTCAATTGTTCCAGCAGCTTCTGCGATTCGAACGTGAGCACGATGCCGTCGTAGAGGCGCGTCTTCTTCCAGGTCTCCAGCGGCAGACTGGCGGCGGCGGCGATGGCCGCGACGTGCAGCACGGCGAAGGCGGCGAGGAAGCGCACGATCCGGCGCAGGGTTGCTTCCTCCACCGCCAGCGCCAGCAGGATCATCGTGAAAGGCAGGAAGGACAGCACCCAGTGCAGGCCGATCTGCTTGACGGACGAGAGCGCCGCGAAAAGCGCCAGCGGCGCCAGCGCGATCAGCATCAGCGCGCGCCGATCGCCGCTTTCGTTCATCGCGGCGATTGCCGCGCGCCGGCGCCACAGCAGCCACAGCACCGGCGGCGTGAGCAGGTACAGCATCATGCCGGCGTAGGCCAGCGGCGTCCGCCAGGACAGCCCGGCGCCCTCGTGGCGGTTGTAGAGGTTGAACATGATGTTGGCCCAGCAGTGGCCCCAATTCCACCACAGGTTGATCGCCGCGAAGGGCAGCGCCGCGGCGATCAACAGCGCCAGGCCGGCGACTTTCCTGCGCGTCGGCCGCCACAGTACGTGGGCAAAATAGGCGATGCCGAGCAGCGCCGAGAAATACTTTGAGAGGAAGGCCAGGCCGAGCAGCACCCCGGCAAGGGCATAAAAACGGAAATCGTCGCCGCGCGCGGCGCGCAGGAAAGCCAGGCCGGAGAAGAACGAAAAATAGATGAGCGGCGTGTCGGTGGTGATGAAGACGTTCCACACGTTCGCCGGCAGCAGCAGGAAGGCCGTTGCCGCCAGCCAGTGGCGGCGCACGTTCCACGAACTGAGCAGCCAGGCGATGCCGACAGACAGCACGCCGGGCTGCAGCAGCACCGGCAGCCGCAGCCACCACTCGGCATCCGACACCATGAGCAGCAGCGCCAGCCACCACCCGACCATGGGCGGATGATCGTAGAAGCCCCAGTCGGGTACCTTGCCCCACCAGATGAAATAGGCCTCGTCGCCGGTGATCGGCATGACCGCGGCGAGCCAGAGGCGGAAAGCCAGGGTGGCGATCAATGCCGCCAGGAAGAAATTGCGCTGCTGCGCTTCGATCACCGGGGCCACGTTTCGAGTTTAGGGTTTCGAGTTTGGAGTTGCGCAATCGGTTTCGAACTTCGTGGCGATCGAATTCTGCGCGTAACCGCCGCAAAACGGGGTTTTTAACTCGAAACCCGAAACTCCAAACTCGAAACTGCCGGGCTGTGCCCGGCTATTCTTTTTCGAGCAGCGCCACGCGCCGGTCGCGCACCGCCTGTGCCAGGAGATCGAGCACCACGACCGAGTCCTCCCAGCCGAGGCAGGCATCGGTGATGCTCTTGCCGTGTTCGAGCGGCTTGCCCGGCATCAGGTCCTGGCGCCCCTCCTTGAGGTGCGATTCGATCATGACGCCGAAGATGCGATCCTCCCCGCCGGCCAGCTGCCCGGCCACGTCGCGCGCGACGTCCATCTGGCGCTTGAAATTCTTGCTGCTGTTGCCGTGGGAAAAGTCGACCATGACGCGCGCGGCAAGCCCGGCCTGGCCCAGCTCCTTGCACGCCTTGTCCACGCCCGCCGCGTTGTAGTTGGGCTCCTTGCCGCCGCGCAGGATGACGTGGCAGTCCTCGTTGCCGGCGGTCGACACGATGGCCGAGTGGCCGGCCTTGGTGACCGACAGGAACACGTGCGGCGACTGTGCCGACTTGATCGCGTCGGAGGCGATGCGCACGTTGCCGTCGGTGCCGTTCTTGAAACCAACCGGGCAGGACAGGCCGGACGCCAGTTCGCGGTGCACCTGGCTTTCCGTCGTGCGCGCGCCGATGGCACCCCAGGCCACCAGGTCGGCCGTGTACTGCGGCGTGATGGTGTCGAGGAATTCGGTGCCGGCGGGCAGGCCCTGCTCGTTCACTTCCAGCAGGATGCGGCGCGCCAAGCGCAGGCCGTCGTTGATCTTGAAGCTGTTGTCCAGATAGGGGTCGTTGATCAGCCC
>PNJM01000021.1 GCA_013821865.1 Rhodocyclaceae bacterium | reverse complement strand
CCAGTTCTTCGAGCTGGGTCCGCCAGTCAAGCCACCATCCGGCAACAAGCAGTGCAACGAACAGGCCAACCAGTATCACGATGCGCGGGATCAGCGGCCAGTTGCCGACGTCTCTCGGATCGAGCGACCTGAAGTCCTCGATCGTCGCCTTGAAGTCGAACTTCGGCATTGCCGGCATCGTCGGCAGATTCGGCTTCTTCATGCTTTCTTGTCCTGCCTGGGGGGCGGCGCGCCCTTCTTCGCTTCTTCCGCTGCCGCACGCGTAATCGCCACATTCATGTTGAATTCCGCCAGCCGGCGGGTTGCGGCCCCGAGCTTGACGTCTACCGTCTTGATCTCCACCAGATTGGGGGCCTCCATGAGCGGCGAAGCCTCCAGGTTGCGCATGAGCGTGGATACGCGCGCATTCGACTGGGCATAGCCGGTGACGTTGACCTTCGCCCCGGTCTGCTTGACCGACTTGAGATAGATGCCATCGGGCACCTGGCGCGCCAGCTCGTTGAACAGCCGTACCGTCTCGGTGCGGTTGCTCTGCAGCGATTCGATTACGCGCTTGCGCGATAGCAGCGCGTCGGTCTGCTCCTTGAGGCGCTTGATTTCGTCGATTTCCTTGTCAAGGGAGGCGATCTCCTTCTTGAGGAACGCATTCTTGCCTTCCTGCTGGCTGATGTAGCCCGAGATGGCACCATGGACCATCACGACAATGAGCCCGGCGAGCACGGCAATCAGGCCGGACAGCGCATAGAACTGCTGGCGCAGGGCCTTGCGCTTCTCTTCCCGGTGCGGGAGCAGGTTGATGCGGATCACTGGTCGAACCTCCGCAGCGCAAGGCCGCAGGCGACAAGAAGCGAGGGCGCATCGGTGGCCAGATTTCTTGGCCTGATGCGCTGCGACAGCGCCATGTTCACGAACGGATTGGCAACGACCGTGCTGATCTGGCTGCGGCTGCCGACGGTCTCATCAAGGCCGGGTATCACGGCACACCCACCGGCCAGCACGAT
This sequence comes from Rhodocyclaceae bacterium, assembly GCA_013821865.1. Classification (GTDB taxonomy): domain Bacteria; phylum Pseudomonadota; class Gammaproteobacteria; order Burkholderiales; family Rhodocyclaceae; genus Desulfobacillus. The sequence continues at coordinate 15,709 of PNJM01000021.1, read as the reverse complement.
ATGGTCGACCTGGTTGTATTGGGTCGAGGTGAAAAAGAACTGCAGGGCGCGCGAAACTTCAAGCGCCAGGTTGTCCATGAACGGCCGCAACAATTCGGCCTCGTAGTTCTCGGGCAGATTGCCGGCACGCTTGGCCGCTTCCGCTTCCTCCTGGCTCAGGCCGTACTGGCGCATGATGTCCTGGGTCAGCTGGCTGCCGCCGAACGCCTGTTCCCTTGCATACACCGGTTGGTCGTTGCGCAGGATCGTCACGTTCATGACGTTGGCGCCGACATCGACCAGGGCGATGATCTGGTTCTTGCCGCCCTCCGGCAGCTGCTGCTCCACCAGCTCGAAGGCGGCCTGGGCGGCATAGGATTCGACGTCCATCACCAATGCCTTCAGTCCTGCCGCCTCGGCCACCGCCACGCGGTCTTCGACTTTCTCCTTCCGCGAGGCCGCAATCAGCACCTCGACCTCTTCCGGGCTGCTGGGCGCCGGCCCGGCGATCTGAAAATCGAGGTTCACTTCGTCCAGTGCAAAAGGGATGTACTGGTTCGCCTCCGACTCGACCTGAACCTCCAGTTCACGCTCGCGCAGCCCCGCAGGCACGATGATTTTCTTGGTGATCACCGCGGCTGCCGGCAGCGCCAGGGCAACGTATTTCGTCGAGGTGGCGAGGCGCTTCCAGGCACGCTTCACCGCTTCCGCGGCAGCCTCCAGGTTTGCGATGTTGCCGTCCACGACGGCATCGCGCGGCAACGGCTCGATGGCGTACCGCTCGATCCGGTAGCTCCCTTTCGTCGGCTCAGACAACTCGACCATCTTCACCGAGGACGAGCTGATGTCCAGCCCCAGCAGTGGGCGCGCCTTCGGGTTGAATATGGAGAGATCTATCTGCAAGGAAAATCCTTATGAATTCTCGTTAGTTAGGCGCATTACAGATAATTTACATTAAATGCTAGCAACAACTATGTCGCGTGTAAAGCATTTTTTTCCGGGCGCTGTCGTCGTAGCCCGACACATGCCACGCATTCCATGACCACTCCCGGGATTCCGGTCTTCCCCCAGAGAAGGCTGCTGCCTCTGCGTCTTGCCGCAGCGAGAAGGGCATATAATGGCGCGCTTTCCAACCCCGCCGAGTCATTCCTTGCCCACTGTCCTGCGCTGGATCCTCTACCCCGCAATGCTCATTGTCGGGGCTGTTTTGATTGCTGCCGCCCTGCTCGGCATCATCGCGATACTGGCCTATCCGCAGCTACCCTCCCTCGATGCGCTGACCGACTACCAGCCCAAGATTCCGCTGCGCGTCTATACGTCGGACGGCCACCTGATCGGCGAATTCGGCGAAGAGCGCCGCGCCCTGGTGCGCATCCAGGATGTGCCTCCGCTGATGAAGCAGGCCATCCTTTCCGCCGAGGACGAGCGTTTCTACCAGCATCCCGGCGTTGATACCCTGGGCGTGCTGCGTGCCGCCTATGCCAACTTCACGAGCGGCGGCAAGCGCCAGGGCGCCAGCACCATCACCATGCAGGTGGCGCGCAACTTCTTCCTGTCCAGCGAGAAGACCCTGACCCGGAAGGTCTACGAGGCCCTGCTCGCCTTCAAGATCGAGAGCAACCTGTCCAAGGACGAAATCCTGCAGATCTATGTCAACCAGATCTACCTTGGCCAGCGCGCCTACGGCTTCGCGGCGGCGGCTCAAATCTACTACGGCAAGCCGCTCAAGGACGTCAGCCTGGCCGAGGCTGCCATGCTGGCGGGGCTGCCCAAGGCACCGTCGAGCTACAACCCGGTGGCCAATCCCAAGCGCGCCAAGCAGCGGCAGCACTACGTGCTGCGCCGCATGCATGATCTGGGCTATATCAACGACGCACAACTGGCAGAAGCACTGAAGCAGGCGCTCACCGTCAAGCGCGACGTGAATGAATTTGCCGTCCGGGCCGACCACGTTGCCGAGATGGCGCGCCAGATGGCCTACGAGCGCTTCCAGGAGGAGACCTACACGCGCGGCCTGCGGGTCATCACGACCATCACCAGGGCCGATCAGGAAGCCGCCTACGCATCGCTGCGCCGTGGCGTGCTCGATTACGACCGGCGCCACGGCTATCGCGGTGCCGGAGGCTACGTGGACCTGGGCCAGGTCGGCGCCGGCGACCTGGACGAGGTGCTGGAGGAATCCCTGCAGGATGAAGTCGATTCCGACGACCTGCTCGCTGCCGTCGTGGTCGAAGCCGGCACGAAGCAGGTGCGCGCCTACCGGCGCGGCGGCGAGATTGTGCAGATCGGCGGCGACGGCCTGAAGTTCGCGCAGAAGATGCTCGACGACAAGGCGCCGGCGAACAAGCGCATCCGGCGCGGCGCCATCATCCATGTGCAGAAGGATGAAAAGGGCCACTGGCAGATCGTCCAGCTGCCTGAGGTGGAGGCGGCCTTCGTTGCAGCCAGCCCGCTGGATGGCGCCATACGCGCGCTCGTCGGCGGCTTCGATTTCAGCCGCAACAAGTTCAACCACGTCACGCAGGCCTGGCGCCAGCCCGGTTCCAGCTTCAAGCCCTTCATCTATTCGGCGGCACTGGAAAAGGGGTTCACGCCGGCCACGGTCATCCCCGACGAGCCGCTCACCGTTTCCGCCGCCGAGACCGGCAGCCAGGCCTGGGAGCCGAAGAACTACGACGGCAAATACGAGGGCCCGATGCCCATGCGCATGGGGCTGGCGAAATCGAAGAACCTCGTCTCGGTGCGCATCCTGAAATCGATCGGCACGCATTACGCCCAGGACTATGTCACCCGCTTCGGCTACGACGCCGACAAGCATCCGCCCTACCTGACCATGGCGCTCGGCGCAGGCAGCGTCACGCCCTGGCAGCAGTTGGCTGCGTATTCGATATTCGCCAATGGCGGCTATCGCATCCAGCCCTATGTCGTGAAGCATATCCTCGACGACAAGGGAAATGTCCTGGCCGAGGCCCAGCCCGCCGTCGCCGGCGACGAACAGCTGCGCGTCCTCGATCCGCGCAACGCCTATCTCATGGACAGCATGATGCACGACGTCGTGCGCCGCGGCACGGCCACCCGGGCGCTGCAGCTGAAGCGCGGCGATCTCGCCGGCAAGACCGGCACGACCAATGATTTCATCGATGCCTGGTTCTGCGGCTACCAGCCAACGCTGGTGGGCATAGCCTGGATCGGTTTCGATCAGCCGAAGAAGCTGGGCAATGGCGAGACCGGCGGCTCCGCCGCGCTGCCGATCTGGATGGGCTACATGGAGAAGGCGCTGAAGGACGTGCCCGAGTCCTACATGGAAGCGCCCGCGGGCCTGATTGCCGTCAATGTGCCGGCCGACCCCTCGGGCAAGAACCCGTCAGGGAAAACCACGGAGCTCATCTACAAGGAGAGTCTGCCGCCGGCGCCGCCGGAGAACGAAAATCCGGCGACCCCGGGTACGGCGATCCCGGATCCGGCCGGTCCGGTTGCGGGCACGTCCGGCTAATTCAGCTCCACCGTCTCGCCCGACTGCTCGCTGGCGAGGCGCCCAAGCGCCGCGAACAGTTCGACGCCGTCGCGCGTGCCGACCCAGCGGCCATTCTCCGGGCGGAAGTGGAAGCCGCCGGATTTCGCCGCCACCCAGATCTCGCGCGCGGCCGAATGGCGGTTGATGACGATCTTGCTGCCGTCGTCGAATTCCAGTTCCAGCACGCCGCCCGGCCGCAATTCGTAATCGATTCCGGCGGGGCAGGCGTCCAGCGCCTGCTCGATCCGTGCCAGCGTGGCTTCCGCAAGGGCATTGAACTCCGTTTCTTCCATCGCAATCCTTCTGCTAACATTCCGGTTTTTGCAATTATCATGCGCCCTTCAGCGATTATTCCCGCGCTTGTGCTCGCCTGCTGCCTTGGCGCATGCGGCACCAGGGGTCCCCTCGTTCTCCCTCCGTCCAGGTCGGCGCCCGTCCTGGAGCCCGCGCCGGCGCCGGCGGCTCCTGCCGCCGATAATAGCAAAGCCTCCGGCGGAACCGCGCAATGAGCGCCTTCGGCTATCGCGACGGCGTGCTCTGCGCGGAATCGGTGCCGCTGCCCGAAATCGCCGAGCGCCACGGCACGCCCTGCTATGTTTACTCGCGCGCCGCCCTGCTGGAACGCTTCGGCGCCTTCCGCGGCGCGCTGGCCGGGCGCGACGCCCTGGTCTGCTATGCCGTCAAGGCCAACTCGAACCTGGCCATCCTCAATCTCTTCGCCCGCGAGGGCGCCGGCTTCGACATCGTTTCCGGCGGCGAGCTGGCGCGTGTGATCGCCGCGGGCGGCGACCCGGCCAAGGTGGTTTTTTCCGGCGTCGGCAAGACGGCCGCCGAAATGCGCCAGGCGCTCTCGGCCGGCATCTCCTGCTTCAACGTCGAATCGGCGGCCGAGCTGGAGCGGCTCGACGAGGTGGCCGGCAGCCTGGGACTGCGCGCGCCGGTCGCGCTGCGCGTCAACCCCAACGTCGACCCCAAGACGCACCCCTACATCTCCACCGGCCTGCGCAGCAACAAGTTCGGCGTCGCCTGCGAGGATGCGCTGCCGCTCTACCTGCGCGCCCGCGCGCTGCGGCATGTCGAGATCGCCGGCATCGCCTGTCATATCGGCTCGCAGCTGCTCGACCCGGCGCCGGCGGCCGAGGCGGCCGACAAAATCCTGTCCCTCGCTGACAGGCTCGCCGCGGAAGGCATCGCGCTGCGCCACCTCGACCTCGGCGGCGGCCTGGGCATCCGCTACCACGACGAGACGCCGCCCACGGTGAAGGAGTATTTCGCGCCGCTGCTGGCGCGCCTGGCCGGGCGCGGGGAAAAGCTGCTGGTCGAGCCGGGCCGCGCCCTGGTCGGCAACTCGGGCGTGCTGCTGACGCGGATCGAATATCTCAAACACGGGGCGGAAAAGAACTTCGCCATCGTCGATGCGGCGATGAACGACCTCATCCGCCCGGCGCTCTACGACGCCTGGCACGACATCCTGCCGGTGCGGAGCCGCCAGATCGATGCGCCGCTCTACGAAGTGGTCGGTCCCGTGTGCGAGTCCGGCGACTTTCTCGGCCACGGCCGCCGCCTCGGCGTCGAGGCGGGCGACCTGCTGGCGGTCATGTCGGCCGGCGCCTACGGCATGGCGCAGAGCTCCAACTACAACTCGCGGCCGCGCGCCGCCGAGGTCGTGGTTGACGGAGAGCAGTCCTTCGTCGTGCGCGAACGCGAACAAGTCGAGCAGCTGTTCGCCGGTGAGCATGTCCTGCCTTGACCGGCTTTTTGCCCGCATCCCAGCCTCTCCATGAATAAAACCCTCCTTGCCGTCCTTGCCGCCGCCGTGGCGATCTCCGCCTGCGGCCGCCAGGCGGAAGAGAAGAAGCCGTCCGGCCCGCCGCCCATCCTCATCACCGTGACCCAGGCCAAGGCCGGCGCGCTGGAAGTCACCGAGGAAACGCTGGGCACGCTGGAGGCGGTGATCGATCCGAGGATCGGCGCCGAAGTCGCCGGCAAGGTCGTCAAGATTCTCGCCGGCTCCGGCAAGGCGGTGAAAAGAGGCGAACTGCTGGCGGTGATCGACGACGCCGACATCGCCCTGCTGAGCCGCGCCGACGAAGCCGACACCAGGCGCCTCGCCGCCCTGCTCGCGCAGCAGGAGCGCCTGGTCGAGCGCCAGCAGCAGCTGGTGCGGAAAGGCTTCATTTCCCCCAATGCCGCCGACGACGCCAAGGCCCAGCGCGATGCGCTGCACGAGCAACTCGCCGCCGCCCGCGCCCGCGCCGATGGCAGCCTGCGCAACCAGGGCAAGACCAGGGTGACGGCGCCGTTCGACGGCATGGTGGAAACGCAGATCGCGGCCGTGGGCGACTACGTCAAGGTCGGCGACCCGCTTTTCCAGCTGGTCTCCAACCAGCGGCTGCGCGCGCACCTGCCCTTCCCGGAATCCGCGGCGCCGCGCCTGAAGAAAGGACTGCCCGTGCGCATCACCTCGCCGCAGATGCCGGGCAAGGAATTCCAGGGCATCGTCAATGACATCAAGCCGAGCATTTCCGAGACCAGCCGCGCCATCGACGTCATTGTCGATCTCGAGAACGACGGCAGCTTCCGCAGCGGCGGCACCGTGAACGCGGCGGTCATCATCGCCAGAAAGGAAAACGCGGTGCTGGTGCCCGAGCAGAGCGTCGTCCTGCGCCCGGCGGGCAAGGTGGTCTACGTCGTCGCCGAGGGCAGGGCACAGCAGCGCGTCGTCGAAGCGGGCGCCAAGCGCGGCGGCCTGGTCGAGATCGTCAAGGGTCTTGCGGGCGGCGAAACCCTGGCGCTGGACGGTGCCGGCTTTCTGACCCACAACGCGGCGGTCATGGTGCAGGAGCGCGCCAAGGCCGGCGCGCCGCCGCAGGACAAGCCGGGCGGCGAAGCCAGGGCGCCCAAAGCAGCCGGGAAAAAATGACGCTGCCCGAGCTCTCGATCAGGCGCCACGTCCTGGCGTGGATGCTCTCCGCCGTGCTGGTGCTGTTCGGCATCATCAGCTACCAGCGCATCGGCATGGACCGGTATCCGTACATCGAGTTTCCGGTCGTCTCGATCACGACCGTGTTGAAAGGCGCCAATCCGGATATCGTCGACGCCAGCCTCACCAACGTCATCGAAACGGCGGTGAACAGCGTGCCCGGCATCGAGCATATCCAATCCACCTCCTCGCCCGGCGTTTCGGTGGTGGCCATCACCTTCGGCCTGGAGAAGAAGGTCGACATCGCCTTCAACGAGGTGCAGTCCAAGGTCAACCAGGTGCTGCGCCGGCTGCCCAGGGACGCCGACCCGCCGGTGGTGGCCAAGGTGGAAACGAACGCCCAGCCGATCATGTGGCTGGCGCTGCAGGGCGACCGCACGCAGCAGCAGCTCAACCAGTACGCCATCAACGTCGTCAAGAAGCGGCTGGAAACCATCGATGGCGTCGGCGAAGTGCGCCTGGGCGGACGGCGCGACCGCACCATCCGCGTCAACCTGCTGGCCGATCGCATGACCGCCCACGGCATCACCGCGCAGGACATCAACGAGGCCTTTGCCAGGGAGCACGTGCAACTCGCCGGCGGCTTCGTCGTCGGCAAGGCGACGGAAAGCCTGGTGAAGCTGGACCTGGAGTTCCACCGGATCGACGACCTCGCCCGGATGATCGTCGGCTACAAGGACAGGGCGCCCATCCGCCTGAAGGACATCGCCGAGGTCGAGGACGGCCTCACCGACAACCGCCAGCTGGCGCGCTTCAACGGCGAAACGACCGTCGGCATCGGCATGGTCAAGGTGGCCAACACCAACACGGTGGAAATCGTCGACAAGATCAAGGCGCGCCTGGAGAACGACATCCGCCCGCAGCTGCCGCCGGGCATGCGCATCACCGTCGTCTCCAACGACGCCGTGTTCATCCAGGAGATCGTCGCCTCGCTCAAGGAGCACCTGGTCGAGGGCACCCTGCTCGCCGCCCTGGTGGTGTGGATATTCCTGCGCTCGGTGCGCTCGACGCTGATCATCTCGCTGGCAATCCCCGTCTCGCTGATGGGCGCCATCGCCGTCATCCATTTCTTCGGCTTCACCCTCAATTCGCTCACCATGCTGGCGCTGCTGCTGCTGATCGGCGTGGTGGTGGACGATTCGATCGTCGTGCTGGAGAACATCTTCCGCCACCGGGAGGAGATCGATCCGGATCCCGTCACGGCCGCCATCAACGGCAGCAACGAGGTCGTCTTCGCGGTGATCGCGGCGACCCTGTCGCTGGTCTCGATCTTCGCCCCGGTGATCTTCATGAGCGGCATCATCGGCCAGTTCTTCCGCTCCTTCGCCGTCGTCGTCACCTTCGGTGTGCTCGTCTCGCTGTTCGTCTCGCTGACGCTGACGCCTATGCTCTGTTCGCGCTACCTCAGGGTGGAGAAGCAGCATGGCCATCTCTACCATCTGCTTGACCGGTTTTTCGTCGGCCTGGAAAGGCTTTATCGCAGGCTGCTCGAAGCCGCGCTCAATCACCGCTGGAAGGTGGTCGGCCTGACGCTGGTGGCGGTCGCATCGAGCGGTTTCTTCTTCGCCGGCATCGGCAAGGGCTTTGCCCCCGATCAGGACGAGGGCCGCTTCCTGGTCTACCTGCGCACGCCGCTCGGCTCCAGCATCGAATACACCGACACCCGCCTGCGCCTGGTCGAGGATATCCTCAACCGCCACAAGGAAGTGGTCACCGAGTTCGCGCTGATCGGCCTGGGCAGCGCCGGGCAGGTCAACCAGGGCACCGTGGTGGCGCGCATGGCGCCGCGCGAGGAGCGTACGGTGAAGCAGCAGGAGCTGCTGCCGATCCTGCGCAAGGAACTGGCGGCCATTCCCGGCACGCGCGCCTTCGCGGCGCCCTACCCGATGGTGCAGGGCCAGCGCGGCGAGCCGCTGCAGTTCGTCCTTGCCGGCGAAAACCTGGGCGAGGTCGGGCGCCTGACCCGCGAAATGCAGCAGAAACTGGCCGGCGAAGCCGGCATCGGCCGCCTCGACACCGACCTGCAGCTCGACCTGCCGCAACTGGTGTTCCAGCCGGACCGGGCGCGCATCGCCGCGGCCAGTCTCGCCTCCCAGGATGTGGCGCTGGCGGTGAACATGCTCACCGGCGGCATCGACATTGCCAAGTTCAACGACGAGCCGGGCGACGGCCAGCGCTAAGACATCCGCGTCAAGGGCAAGGATGGCCAATTCACCCAGCCGTCGGATCTCTCGAAAATCTTCCTGCGCGCCAAGGACGGCAAGCTGGTCCGCATGGACTCGGTGGCATCCTTCAGCGAGCAGCTCGGCCCCGCCGTGATCGGCCGCTTCGACCTGCAGTACTCGGCCACCTTCTTCGCCTCGCCGACCATCCCGCTTGGCGACGCCGTGGCAAAGGTGCGCGAGATCGCCGCCGAAATCCTGCCCACCGGCTACCAGGTGAAGTTCATCGGCCAGGCCGAGGAATTCGGCAAGACGATGAACTACATGGCTTTCGCCTTCACGCTGGCCATGATCCTGCTCTACATGGTGCTCGCCAGCCAGTTCAACTCGTTCCTGCAGCCCTTCATCATCATGCTGGCGCAGCCGCTCGCCATCATCGGCGGCATCGCCGCGCTGTGGCTGTTCGGCCAGTCGCTCAACATCTACTCGATGATCGGCCTGGTGCTGCTGATCGGCCTGGTGGCGAAGAACTCCATCCTGCTGGTGGATCTCACCAACCAGCGGCGCACGGAAGGCAAGCGCGTGGGCGAGGCGCTGCGCGACGCCTGTCCGACGCGAATGCGCCCGGTGCTGATGACCTCGGCCACCATCATCCTGGCGCTCTTCCCCGCCGCGCTGGGGCTGGGCGCGGGGTCGGAGACCAACCAGCCGCTCGCCATTGCCGTCATCGGCGGCATGATCTCCTCGACGCTGCTGACGCTGGTGGTGGTGCCGGCGGTCTACTCCCTGGTCGAGGCCCGGCACGACAAGCCCGCCGCCCCATGAACGACGGCGCCCGCGGGCGCCGTCGTTCATGGGGCGAGACTCCTCTCAGTGCTTGTGGCCGTGATCCATCGTGGCCGGTGCGGCCAGATCGCGCACCTCCGCCCGGATCTCGATTGTCTGCACCTTCTTGTCCTTGCCTTCGACCTTCAGCGTGATGGGCACGACATCGCCCTTCTTCATCTGCTGCCTGAGGTCCATCAGCATGACGTGGTTGCCGCCCGGCTGCAGCTTGACGACCTGGCCTGCGGGCAGATCCAGCCTGTGGACGGAGCGCATTTTCATCACGCCGTTTTCCATCTTCGTGGTGTGGATCTCGACCACGCCGGCCAGCGGGCTGCTCACAGAGACGAGCACGGCCTCATCGCTGCTGCTGAGTTCCATGAACGCCCCGGTCGCTTTCTGCGCCGGAGTCGTGCCGCGCACCCAGGATTCCCTGACCGCGACGTCGGCCCAGGCGTTCAGCGAGAGCGCCGCCACGGCGGCGGCAAGCAGGGTTTTCTTCATATCGCAGCTCCTTTCGTCAAATGGAAAATGGCAAATGCGCGCATTGTAGTCCACGGGTCACCGGGGCGCGGGATCGGTCACGAAGCCGATGCGGGTCAGTCCCTGCTTTGCCGCTTCGCTCATCACCTGGGCCACGGCACGGTAGGCCACCGCCTGGTCGGCGCGCAACTGCAGTTCCGTGCGCGGATCGTGGGTGGCGGCGGCCGCCATGCGGGCGCGCAGTTCCCCGATGTCCACCCGCTCGCCCGCCCAGAAAATCTGTCCGCCGGCATCGATGCCGATCTGCACATGCCGGGGCGGCGTCTGGTTGGTCTGGCTCTGCGCCTTCGGCAGATCCACCTTCACCGCATGGGTCAACAGGGGTGCGGTGACGATGAAGATGATGAGCAGCACCAGCATCACGTCGATCAGCGGGATCATGTTGATCTCGGAGAGCAGCGCGCTCTCCTCCTGTTCGAAGCCGGCGAAAGCCATGGCCGTACTCCTCAGTGCACCGGCTGCGCCGCGCGTGCGCGCGCCTCGGCCAGGGACGGCACCTGCTCGCTGGTCGCCGCCGGATCGGCCACCCGCGTACCGGTCTTGACCCCGGTGACGAGCAGCGCGAACACGTCATGGGCGAAGCCGTTCAGTTCCGCCAGCGTATTGCGCATGGCGCGGGCAAAGAAGTTGTAGGCGAGCGCCGCGGGGATGGCCGCGGCCAGCCCGATGCCGGTCATGATGAGCGCCTCGCCCACCGGGCCAGCCACCTTGTCCAGCGTGCCCTGGCCCGAGACGCCGATGGCGATCAGGGCATGATAGATGCCCCACACGGTGCCGAAGAGGCCGATGAAGGGCGCGCTCGATGCCGCCGAGGCAAGGAAGGTCTGGCCGTATTCCAGGCGCTGGCGCTCCTGGTCGATGGCCCGCTTCAGCACCCGGGTGAGAAACTCGTCGGCAGAAGCGCCGGCCACCAGGGGGCGCGTGCCGACGGCGCCGGCACGCAGCGTTTCCACCGCGGAAAAGCCGCTGCGCACCAAGTGGGAGAACGGATCGGCAACGCCTCCCGAGCGCATCTCCCGCGCCACTTCCTCGATCGATCCGGCGTTCCGGAAGCGGTCGAGAAACCGCCGGCTGGCCCGCCCCCGGCGCACCAGCGCGACGGTCTTGATGGCGACGAGATACCAGGTGCCGATGGACGCGCAGCACAGGAGGGCAAGGACGAGGCGCGCCACCCAGTCGGTATTGGCGAGGAAGTGGGCAAAGCCCAGGGATTCGTTCATGGTTCTCCTTCGGAAATGCGTGGCTCAACTGTGCAGCGCGAAGACGATGGGCACGCGCACCCAGGCGGCCACCGGTTCCTCGCCGCGGCGCGCCGGCACGAAGCGCCAGCGCGAAACGGCGGCGCCCGCCGCCTCGTCGAGGCGGGGGAAGCCGCTGGAAGTCTGTATCTCCACCTTCGAGGGCCGGCCGCCCGGCTCGACGAACACGCGCAGGATCACCTTGCCTTCCTCGCCGAGCCGGCGCGACAGCGGCGGATAGGCCGGCTTGGGATTGTCCAGGTAATCCGCGTCGAAGCGCGGCGGCGCGACGGGCGCGACCGGCGCCTCGACTACAGGCGGCCGGGGTGCGACGGCCACCGGCGAGGCTGCCTCCGCGGCGGCGCTGATGACGGTCGCCGGCACGGGCGTGACGGGAGGCGCGGATGTCCGCTTGAGCGGCCGGGACGGCTCTGGGGGTGGCGCCTGGGGCTTGGGCGGCTCGGGCAGGATCAGGGTCGCATGCAGCACTTCCGGCATTTTCTGCCTGGGCAGCAAGCCGGTATGCATCAGCCACGACAGCAAAGCGGCGTGCAAACCGACAATCGCGGCCAGGGCGATCCACCGCTCGGCCGCAGCGCCGGGGCGGCCCGCGCCCGCCATCGCTGTCTCAGAGCTTGCCACGCAGTTCCAGGACCGCCGTCCTGCCGGGGTAGGGGTGGGCAACGAAGTAGCGCTGGTCGAACAGATTGTCCACACCGAAGGCCAGGCGCAGGTGCCTGTCCAGTTGCCAGCTCACGCGGGCGTCCCACGCCGCGTACCTGCTCGTCCCGGCATAGGTGTCAGGATTGATGTCGCTGTTGTCCAAGGTGTTCACCTGGCGCCCGCTGTAACGCAAGCCCAGGGTCCAGGACAGGCGTTCTGTCTGGCGCCAGATGGCGGCGGCGTTGATGCGCCAATCCGGAATGCGGGGCACGCGCTTGCCCACGCTGGCCGGAAACTTGTCGTTTTTCAATATTTCCGAATCGGCGTAGGTGACGCCGGCATTGAAGTCCAGCCCGCGCAACCCCACGTTCTCGGCGCCGTACGCCACTTCGATCCCGTCGGTCCGGATGGAATCGATGTTCTGGATGCTGGTGACGTTCGGCGTCACGGTGACGTTGGTCTGGGAGTACAGCGCGTCGCGCACCGCATCGCGGAACAGCGTAACCCTCAGCAGGCCCCCTTCCAGCGAACGCTCGGCAGTGAATTCTCCCGAGGTTGCGCGCTCAGCCAGCAGATTCGGATCGCTGTTGACGATGGAACCCGCCGAGACCGATCCCTGGAACATCTCGCTCACCGTCGGCATGCGCCAGGCCCGGCCCACGGATGCGCGCAGGCGCCATTCGGTGCCCAGATCGCGGGCCAGCGACAGCTTGGGCGACCGGAAGAACTCCTTGCGCGACGGGAACGAAAAATCGGTGGCGGCGTTGATGGCCTTCTGGCCGTCGAAAGCGCGCCAGCGCTCGTAGCGCAGCCCCGCCGTCAGGCTCCAGGCGGGAGCGAAGCGCCAGACGTCTTGCGCAAACAGCGCGCTGGTTTCGCTCTTGCCGCCGAAGAAATCCTTGCGCGTGGTCGTGGCGGCACTGATCCAGTTGGTCGCGTTGAGAGTAAGGGTGCGCAGAATGTAGCGGTCGTAGTGCAGGCCGAAGGTCAGGGCATGGGCGCTTCCCCTGGGGCGCCAGTCGGTCTTCAAATCCAGCGTGCGCCAGCCCGTGCCGTCGCCGAAAGCCGCCGTGCCCGCACCGCTGCCGCCGGCCGCCGGCAGTGCCGTCGAAGGCGCCAGGGTTTTGTCCTCGTCGAAGTTGTAGCGGGTGATGACGGCCTCCATGTCCCATTCGCCGCGGGTGCCGGTGCGCAGCGCCAGGCCATGCATGGAATGCAGTTCGCTTCTCCGGCTTGGATTGAAAGTCGTCGCCCCAAGGGTGTAGCGGCGGCCATCCATGTTGAGGTTGGTCCCTGAATAGACGGTCTGCCCGGCCGAATCGCGCAGGTAGCTGTCCACGGAAATTGCGGAAACGTTCTGCCACAGGCCGAACAGGTAGGTAAGCTTGAGCCGGGGTGCGAATTCATAGCCCAGCTTGAGCTTGAAGTTGTCCTGGCGCGAATCGTCGATGCCGGTGGCGCCGAAGACGATGCGCTGATTGCCCTGGGGATCGGTGTCCCTCGCGAACCCGGTTATTGCCGGGTCGCCCGGCAGCGCCGAGGCCGCAGACGCGGTGGCCGTCGCAAATGTCATGGGATGGCTGCGGTTCTCCAGGTGGTTGGCGGCGAGGAACCATGACAGCGCGCCGCTGCGCCCGCCGCCGGTGAAGCTCTCCTGGTGCCCGCTGTAGGAGTCGTCGGTACGGTACCGGTCATAGCGCTGGGCGAAGACCTGCACCCGTCCGCTCGCTTCCGGCTTCTCCGGGGCGCGGGTCGTCATGGCGACGGTGGCGCCCATCGAATTGCCGGGATAGAGCGCGGAGTAGGGGCCGTAGGCCACATCCATGCGCTCGATCTCCTCCGGCGCCACCATGCCCCAGCGCGGCGTGTTGCCGAAGCTGTTGCCGAGCAGGTTCGACAGCAGCATGCCGTCCGCGTAAACGAGGGAGCGCGCGCCCTGCAGCGAGCCGGAGCTGCGCGAAGCAACGACGCCGTTGCGGTCGCCGATGTAGCGCTTGCGCACCAGCAGGCCGGGCATGTAGCGCAGCCCGTCCTCCACGTTGACCACATTGAGGTCGGCCAGCCGCCCGGCATCGATCCCCTCGATCACCGCGGGAAGGGTGGGGTCGAGGGCGGGGCGCGCCTCGCTCACCTTCATTTCAGCCAGTTCCGTGTCTTTCTCGGGGGCGGCGAGTGCCGGCGCAACCAGGGCAGCCGACAAGGCGGCCGAAAACAGTGATGTTTTCACTTCGGGAAATGGGGTCGGCGATGGAAGGGAAATGATAATGGCGGCAACCCCGGTCAACCCTGCGACACGTTGTCGCACCCAGGCGCGCAGCCGCGCAACGGCGGCTAGAATCGGCGCATGCCGCTCATCCGTCTCGTCGCCTCGCTCGCCGCCGCGTTCGCCATCCTGCCCGTGGCGCCTTCGACCTTTGCCGCCGGCGAACACGCGCCGGCACCAGTCAAACGCGCCATGGCGCCCAAGCCCGCCCTGGCCGTCGGCGCCGCCTTCGATGCCCGGGGCAGGCTGTGGCGGGTGCGCCCCGGTGCGGACGGCGTGTGGGTGGATTATTCGGACGACCTCGGCCGCAGCTTCGGCGCGGCGGTGCGCGCCAGCCCCGAAATCCCCGCCGCCGACGGCGAACTCGCGCCGGAAATCGCCGTGGCCCGCGACGGTACCGTGCACATCGCCTACACGCTGCCGGGCGCGACGAATCCCATCGTCGGCCATATCCGCTACACCCGCTCCACCGACGGCGGGCGCAGCTTCGGGCCGGCGGACACGGTGAATGACAACCGCGACGAGATCACCCATCGCTTCCAGAGCATGGTCGTGGACGAGCGCGGCACCGTGCACCTGGTGTGGATCGACAAACGCGACCTGGAGGCCGCCAGACGGCGCGGGCAAGCCTACGCGGGCGCGGCCATCTACTCGGCCCGCGCGGCCGACGGGCGCTTCGGCGCCAATGCCAAGGTCGCCGATCACAGTTGCGAATGCTGCCGCATCGCCGCGGCCCTGGACACGGATGGCGTGCCGGTCGCCTTCTGGCGCCACGTCTTCGACGACGGCAGCCGCGACCACACCCTGGCGCGCCTGGACGGCGCCGCCGCCATGCGCGCCACCCACGAGGGCTGGCGCATCAACGCCTGCCCCCACCACGGGCCGGCCATCGCCATCGGTCCGGATCGCACCCGTCACCTTGCATGGTTCACGGCGGAACGGGGCGAGGGCCGCGTGCTCTACCAGGCCCGGGATCCCGCCGGTCGTGCTGCGGCACCGCCGCGGCGTCTCGGCGGCGACCAGGCCGGCTACCCCGCATTGCTGGCAACCGGCGGCAGCGTCGTGCTGGCCTGGAAGGATTTCGACGGCCGCGCCACCCGCATTCATGCCGAGCACTCGACCGACGGCGGCCGCACCTGGAGCGCACCGCAAGTCCTCGCTTCCAGCGTCGGACCTTCCGACCGGCCCCGATTGGTGTCCCATGCCGGGCAAGCCTATTTGTCCTGGAACACACGGGACGACGGCTATCGCCTCATTCCGGTCAAGGCGGCACCGTGAGGCGGCACTGGCGCGTTCTCGCCCTGCTCGCCGGCCTGTTCGCCGCGGCGCCGAGCTGGACAATGGATATCCGCATCTTCGAACCGGGCAGCATGGACGCCATCCGCGCCGCGCGAACGGGGCAGCCTTTCGCCCTGGTGTTCTGGTCTCTGGATTGCTCTCACTGCCGTGAGGAGTTCCCGCTGCTCGCCAGTGCCAAGCGGCGGCGGCCGACCCTCGACCTGATCCTGGTCTCGACCGACGCCCCCGAGGCCCGGGCGG
>PNJM01000020.1 GCA_013821865.1 Rhodocyclaceae bacterium | reverse complement strand
CGGCCGGCGACGGGATTCAGCCTCGATTTGCGCGAACTGGCGCAGCTTGGCGCGGTGGCCGGCACGCCGCGCGCGGTTCTTGCGCCATGGGGCGCAGACAGCGGACTGCGCGAAGCCATCGCGGCCTTGCGCGCAAACGGAGAAATCGTCATCGAGGCCCTGCCCGGCCACGAAGGCACCTGGCAGGAGTCCGACTGCGACCGGCGCCTGGTGTCGAAGGCCGGCAGTTGGGTGGTCGAGAAAATCTAGGGAGTAATTCGGAAAAATGGCAAAGAACGTCGTCGTCGTCGGCACCCAGTGGGGTGACGAGGGCAAAGGGAAGGTCGTCGACTGGCTGACTGATCACGCCCAGGGTGTGGTGCGCTTCCAGGGCGGCCATAACGCCGGCCACACGCTGGTCATCGGCGGCAAGAAAACCGTGCTGCACCTGATCCCGTCGGGTATCCTGCGCGCCGGCGTGGCCTGCTACATCGGCAACGGCGTGGTGCTCTCTCCCGATGCGCTGATCAAGGAAATGGACGAACTGGCAGCTGCCGGCGTCGATGTCTTGAAGCGGCTGAAGTTGTCCGAGGCCTGCCCGCTCATCCTGCCGCACCACCAGGCTCTCGACAATGCACGCGAGATCGCCAAGGGCGCCAACAAGATCGGCACCACGGGCCGCGGCATCGGCCCGGCCTATGAGGACAAGGTGGCGCGGCGCGGCCTGCGCCTGCAGGACCTGATGCGGCCCAAGCGCTTCGCCGAGAAGCTGGCCGAGGTGCTCGACTACCACAACTACGTGCTCGTCCATTATTTCCGCGCCCAGCCGGTGGATTTCCAGAAGACGCTGGAAGATGCGCTGGCGTTGGCGCCGCGGCTGGAAAAGCTGGTGGCCGACGTGCCGCGCGCCCTCTACGAAGCGCACCGCGGCGGTGCCAACCTGCTGTTCGAGGGCGCGCAGGGCACGCTGCTCGACATCGATCACGGCACCTACCCCTTCGTCACCTCATCCAACTGCGTGGCGGGCGCGGCGTCGGCGGGTGCGGGCGTCGGCCCGGGCATGCTGCACTACGTGCTGGGCATCACCAAGGCCTACACTACGCGCGTCGGCAGCGGGCCCTTCCCGACAGAGCTGGACGACGAGGTCGGCAAGCATCTCGCCATGCGCGGCAACGAGTTCGGCGCGACGACGGGCAGGCCGCGCCGCTGCGGCTGGTTCGACGCCGCGGCGCTCAAGCGCTCGATCCAGATCAACGGTGTGTCCGGCCTGTGCGTGACCAAGCTCGACGTGCTGGATGGTGTCGAGGAGCTGAAGCTGTGTACCGGCTACAAGCTGGACGGCGGTTTTACCGACATCCTGCCGGTGGGCGCGGAAGACCTGGCCGGTTGCCAGCCTGTCTACGAAACCATGCCGGGCTGGAAGGAAAGCACGGTCGGCATCAAGGACTTCAAGGCCCTGCCGGCGGCGGCCCAAGCCTATCTCAAGCGCATGGAGGCGATCTGCGCGGTGCCGGTGGACATGATCTCGACCGGACCGGATCGCGAGGAGACGATCGTTTTGAGGCACCCATTCAAGTAGGCGGGCAATAAAAAAGCCGGTCGAATGACCGGCTTTTTTGCTTTACCTTGGTGCCCAGAAGAGGACTCGAACCTCCACAGTGTTGCCACCGCTAGGACCTGAACCTAGTGCGTCTACCAATTCCGCCATCTGGGCAAAGAGGGCGCAATTTTAAAGGAAACATCGATTTTGTCAAACAAGCCGAGCAAGACCCGCAAAAGGGATCCGCACTACGAACGGGAGGCGGCGAAATACGAGCATCCGCTGCCCAGCCGGGAATACGTTCTGGATACCTTGCAGGCGAAGGGCGTGCCGCTGGCCTTCGAGGAATTGGCCGGGCTGCTCGACATCGGGCCGGACGAGTTCGACGCGTTTTCGCGCCGCCTCGGCGCCATGGGACGCGACGGCCAGATCATGCAGAACCGCCGCGGCGACTATCTCATTCCCGACAAGGCCGACCTCATCCGCGGCCGCGTCGAGGGCCACCCGGACGGCTTCGGCTTCCTGGTGCGCGACGAGGAAGGGCCGGACCTGTTCCTCGGTCCCAAGGAAATGGACAAGGTGCTGCATGGCGATCGCGTCATGGCGCGAATCATCGGCATGGACCGCCGCGGCCGCCCCGAAGGCAAGATCGTCGAGGTGCTGGAGCGGGCCAACACCCGGCTGGTCGGCCGCGTCTACAACGAGCACGGCGTGCTGTTCGTCGTGGCGGAGAACCGCCGCATCAGCCAGGACATACTGCTCGCCCCCGGTGCGAAAGCCAAGCCGAAGGCGGGACAGGTGGTGGTGGTCGAGATCATCGAGCAGCCCTCCAAGCATGCGCAGCCGATCGGCAAGATCGTCGAGGTGCTCGGCAACTACGCCGATCCCGGCATGGAAATCGAGATTGCCCTGCGCAAGCACGAGCTGCCTTTCGAGTTTTCGAAGGAAGCGCTGGCCGAGGCGAAGAAGCTGCCGGACGAGGTGCGCAAGAGCGACTGGAAATGGGAAAGCGGCACGCGCGAGGATTTGCGCCAATTGCCGCTGGTGACCATCGACGGCGAGACGGCAAAGGACTTCGACGATGCCGTCTTCTGCGAACGGCAGGGCAAGGACGGCAAGGGCGGCTTCCGCCTGGTGGTGGCCATTGCCGACGTCAGCCACTATGTGCAGCCGGCGAAGGCGCTCGACCGCGATGCCTTCGACCGCGGCAACTCCGTGTATTTCCCGCGCCGCGTCATCCCCATGCTGCCGGAGAAGATATCCAACGGGCTGTGCTCGCTCAACCCGCAGGTGGAACGCCTCTGCATGGCCTGCGACATGGCCATCGCCGCCAACGGCGAGATCAAGCGCTACCGCTTCTATCCGGCGGTGATGTTTTCCCACGCGCGGCTTACCTACAACCAGGTTGCCGCGGCGCTCTACGAGCCGGGCTCCGAGGCGGAGCAAAAGCTGGAGAAACTGCTGCCGCACCTGCGGAATCTCGACGACCTCTACCGCGTGCTGGTCAAGGCGCGCTGGGCGCGGGGCGCAATCGATTTCGAGACGCTCGAAACGCAGATGATCTTCGACGAGCAGGGCAAGATCGAACGCATCCTGCCGGTGCGGCGAAACGACGCCCACCGCATCATCGAGGAGTGCATGCTGGCAGCCAACGTCTGTGCCTCGGGTTTTCTGCAGGATAACGAGCACGCCGCGCTCTACCGTGTTCACGAGGGGCCGACGCCGGAGAAGCTGGCGAAGCTGCGCGAGTTCCTCAAGGAGTTCGGCCTGCAGCTGACGGGTGGCGACGAGCCCCATGCCAAGGACTACGCGAAGCTGCTGGAGAAAGTGAAGGATCGTCCCGACATGCAGCTCCTGCAGACGGTGATGCTGCGTTCCCTCAAGCAGGCGGTGTATAGCCCGGACAACGTCGGCCACTTCGGCCTCGCCTACGAGTCCTACACGCACTTCACCTCGCCCATCCGGCGCTATCCCGACCTGCTTGTGCATCGCGCGATCAAGGCCGTTCTGGGCAGGGAAAAGTATCGTCCCGGAAACTGGGAAGAGATCGGCATCCATTGCTCGCAGACCGAGCGGCGCGCCGACGAAGCCAGCCGCGATGTCGAGTCCTGGCTCAAGTGCTACTACATGCAGGATCGCATCGGCGAGGAATTCGAGGGCAGCGTTTCCGCCGTGACATCCTTCGGCATTTTCGTTGCGCTCGACGACGTGTTCATCGAAGGACTGGTGCACATCTCCGACCTTGGCAGCGACTATTTCCACTACGACGATGCCAAGCATCAGCTCGTTGGCGAGCGCACCGGCAGGCGCTACCGCCTGGCTGATCGCGTGCGCGTGCAACTGATGCGGGTCGACATGGAAACCAGCAAGATCGACTTCCGGCTGGCGGAGGAGGGCGGCGGGAAACGGGAAGGGGAAAGGCAGCCCGGAGAAAAGCGCAAGGGCCGGCGCAATGGCTGAATCGCGCTTCATCTACGGTTTCCATGCCGTCAATGCCCGCCTGCGGCAGAGCGCCGGCAGCATCTCCGAGATCTACCTGGCGGCGGACCGGCGCGATGGCCGTGCGCGGGATCTCGCCAGGCTGGCCGAGGTGCACGGCGTGCGCGTGATTCCCACCGATCCGGCGCGGCTCGACGGCATGGCCCCGCATGGCCGCCACCAGGGCGTGGTGGCGCGGGTTTCCGCCTCGCAGCGCCACGTCACGCTGGACGACGTGCTGGACACGCTTGCCGAGCCGGCCCTGCTGCTGGTGCTCGACGGCGTGCAGGATCCGCACAACCTCGGCGCCTGCCTGCGCGTGGCCGATGCCGCCGGGGCGCACGCGGTGATTGCGCCGAAGGACCGGGCTGTCGGCCTGAACGCCACGGCGATCAAGGTCGCCTGCGGCGCCGCCGACACCGTGCCCTACGTTACCGTGACCAACCTCGCCCGCGCCCTGCGCGAGATGCAGGAGCGCGACGTGCGCATCATCGGCACCGACGCGGAAGCGGAGAAAGACATCCATGCCGCCGACCTGACGGGCCCTTTGGCGCTGGTTCTCGGCGCGGAGGGTGCCGGTATGCGGCGCCTGACCCGCGAGTCCTGCGACGAACTGGTGAAAATCCCCATGCATGGCAGCGTCGAGAGCCTGAATGTCTCCGTCGCCAGCGGCATCTGCCTGTTCGAGGCCCGTCGTCAGCGGAGTCGAGTTAAGGCGTTGATTCCCAGCGCTTGACAGGCTATAATATTTGGCTATTTCAACCTTGCCCCACCGCACCGCATGGCGGGGGGTATAACCCAGAAGGAGAATGCATGCGACATTACGAAATCGTTTTTATCGTCCATCCGGACCAGAGCGAGCAGGTGCCTGCGATGATCGAGCGCTACAAGGGGCTCGTCACCGGCCGCTCAGGCCGGATTCACCGCCTCGAGGACTGGGGCCGCCGCCAGTTGGCCTACCCGATCCAGAAGGTGCACAAGGCGCACTACGTGCTCATGAACATCGAGTGCGACGCCGAGACCCTGGGCGAGCTTGAGCATGCGTTCAAGTTCAATGACGCCGTGCTGCGCCATCTGACCGTCAAGATGCATCAGGCGGTGACCACACCTTCCCCGATGATGAAGGAAGAGAAGTCGAGGTCGCTGACGCCGGCCGCGGAAGGCGCCAAGCCGGAAGCTGCCGCCCCCGCGGAGCAGCCAGCGGCCTGAAGTGGCGGACGCGGATAACCGGCTGAGCCTGAGCGGGAGCATCATCGAGGTGGCGCCTCTGCGCCACACCCCCGCCGGCGTGCCGGTGCTGAATTTCCGCATAAGCCACGCCTCCGAGCAGCTCGAAGCCGGTTTGCCGCGCAAGGTTGAAGTGGAACTGGCCGCGGTGGCGCTGGGACGGACGGCGACTCTGCTGGCAGGCGCGAAACCGGGCGAGAGCGTGAAGGCCAGCGGCTTTATCGCGGCGAAGAGCGCGAAGTCGAAGCAGCCGGTGCTGCATGTGAATACGATCGAATTTGTGGAAGGAACGAATCATGGCATTTAAACCAAAAGGCAAGGGCAAGGACGCGAAGAAGAAAAGGGACGACAAGGGCGGCCGCGGGCTGTTCAAGCGGCGCAAGTTCTGCCGCTTCACCGTGGAGAAGATCGAGGAGATCGACTACAAGGACGTCGATATCCTGAAGGACTTCATCACCGAGAACGGCAAGATCATGCCGGCGCGCATCACCGGCACCAAGACCGGCTACCAGCGCCAGCTATCGACGGCGATCAAGCGCGCGCGCTTCCTGGCGCTGATGCCTTACACCGACCTGCACTGAGAGGAAACGACCATGCAAGTGATTTTGATGGAAAAAGTCGTCAATCTCGGTGGCCTGGGCGATGTGGTCAAGGTGCGCGACGGCTATGCGCGCAACTTCCTCATCCCGCAAGGCAAGGCCAAGCGCGTTACGCCGGAAAACCTGGCCGAGTTCGAAGCCAAGCGTACCGATCTCGAGCGCCAGCAGGCCGAGAAGCTGGCCGAAGCGCAGGATCGCGCCGCCAGGCTGGAAGGCATGATGGTGCAGATCACCCGCAAGGCAGGCGTGGATGGCCGGTTGTTCGGCTCGGTCACCAACTTCGATATCGCCGAGGCGCTGCAAGCCCAGGGCCTCGAGGTGGAGAAAGCCGGCATCCGCATGCCGCAGGGCCCGCTCAAGCAGATCGGCGATGTCCAGCTGCAGATCGCTCTGCACAGCGACGTGGTGGCAACCATTACGGTGTCGGTGCTGGGCGAGCACTGAGGCTTCAGCGGCAATAGAAATGGAAACGGGGCCGCAATTGCGGCCCCGTTTTATTCACAGTTTGCCCACTGTTTTTCCACGACTGGTCCACAGAACTTCGTAATTTATCCACCGCATTCCCACAGCTTATCCACTCGCGCTCCGGCCCGGGTGCGAGTAGACTATTTTTTGACATTCCAAAACAGCCCGTACCCCAAAGGGCATAAATGGCACAAGCCCGCGCTTTCAACCCTTCTCAAACCGGCGATCCGCAGTTGGCGGCGCTCAAGCTGCCGCCGCACTCCATAGAGGCCGAACAGTCCCTGCTGGGCGGACTGATGCTCGACAACACCGCCTGGGACCGCATTGCCGACCAGGTCAATGCCGCCGACTTCTACCGCGACGACCACCGCCGCATCTTCCGCCACATCGCGCGCCTGATCGAGGCCGGCCGGCCGGCCGACGTGGTGACGGTGTTCGAGTCGCTCGACAAGGCCGCCGAGGCCGAGCAGGCAGGCGGCATGGCCTATCTGGGCGAGATCGCCAACAGCACGCCCTCGGCGGCCAACATCAAGCGCTATGCCGAAATCGTGCGCGAGCGGGCCATCCTGCGCAAGCTCGTCTCGGTCGGCGACGAGATCGCCGCCAGCGCGCTCAATCCGCAGGGCAGGGAGGCCAACCAGATCCTTGATGAGGCCGAGGCCAGGGTGTTCGAGATCAAGGACGCCGGCTCCCGCACCAGCGAAGGCTTCACGCCGATCCAGCCGTTGCTGGGCAAGGTAGTGGACCGCATCCAGGAACTGTACGACCGCGACCACCCTTCCGATATCACCGGCATCCCCACCGGCTTCCACGACCTCGACCACAAAACCTCCGGTCTCCAGCCGGGCGACATGGTCATCGTCGCCGGCCGGCCCTCGATGGGCAAAACCGCGTTCGCGCTCAACATGGCCGAGCACGTCGCCCTGGAGGCGGGGCTGCCGGTGGCGATTTTCTCAATGGAAATGCCCGGTACGCAACTTGCCATGCGCTTCCTTTCGTCCGTGGGCAAGCTCGACGCGCACCGCGTGCGTACCGGCAAGCTCAACGACGACGAGTGGCAGCGCATGACCTACGCGCTGGGCAAGCTGCACGAGGCACCCATCCATATCGACGAGACGCCTGCGCTGAACGCCACCGAGCTGCGCGCCCGCGCCCGGCGCCTGTACCGCCAGTGCGGCAAGCTCGGCCTGATCGTGATCGACTACCTGCAGCTCATGTCCGCGGTCGGCCAGGGCGAGAACCGCGCTACCGAGATCTCCGAGATTTCGCGTTCGGTGAAGGCGCTGGCCAAGGAGCTGCATGTGCCGGTGGTGGCGCTCTCGCAGCTCTCGCGCAACGTCGAGCAGCGTCCCAACAAGCGTCCGGTGATGTCAGACCTGCGCGAATCGGGCGCCATCGAGCAGGACGCGGACGTGATCCTCTTCATCTACCGCGATGAAGTCTACAACCCGGATTCCCCGGACAAGGGCAGTGCCGAGGTCATCATAGGCAAGCAGCGCAACGGCCCCATCGGCACGGTGAAGATGACCTTCCTGGGCGAGTACACGAGATTCGAGAACTTTGCGGCACCCGGCTCGTACTGACCTGATTAAACCAAAGGTTACAGCACTTCGGCCGCGTGATCCGCCAGCCTCGAGCGCTCGCCGCGCATCAGCGTGACGTGGCCGCTGTGCGGCCAGCCCTTGAAACGGTCGACTACGTAGGTAAGGCCCGAACTGCCCTCGGTCAGGTAGGGCGTGTCGATCTGGGCGATGTTGCCCAGGCAGACCACCTTGGTGCCGGGGCCGGCGCGGGTGATCA
The DNA here is from genome assembly GCA_013821865.1 of Rhodocyclaceae bacterium. Classification (GTDB taxonomy): domain Bacteria; phylum Pseudomonadota; class Gammaproteobacteria; order Burkholderiales; family Rhodocyclaceae; genus Desulfobacillus. The sequence goes on along the minus strand of PNJM01000020.1, from coordinate 8,682 downwards.
GCGTCTTCATCTGCTTCGGCGTCAGGTTCTGCGCCTCGTCGATGATGAGGTACTTGTTGAGGAAGGTGCGGCCGCGCATGAAGTTGAGCGACTTCACCTTGATGCGCGAGCGGATCAGGTCCATCGTCGCGGCGCGGCCCCAGTCGCCGCCCCCGGGACCCGATTCGTCGGGCTTGTTGAGCACGTCCAGGTTGTCTTCCAGCGCGCCCATCCAGGGCGTCATCTTCTCCTCCTCGGTGCCGGGCAGGAAGCCGATATCCTCGCCCACCGGGACGGTGACGCGGGTGATGATGATCTCGCTGTAGAGCTTCGTCTCCAGCGTCTGCGTCAGCCCGGCGGCGAGCGTCAGCAGGGTCTTGCCGGTGCCGGCCTGGCCAAGCAGGGTGATGAAGTCCACTTGGGGGTTCATGAGCAGGTTGAGGGCGAAGTTCTGTTCGCGGTTGCGCGCCATGATGCCCCAGACGTTGTTCTTGCCGTGGGTGTAATCCTTCAGGGTTTCCATGACCACGCTGCGGCCCGAGCGCTCGCGCACGATGGCGTGGAAGGGACGGTCGCCGCCCTGCCAGACGAACTCGTTGACCAGCATGTCGGGGCAGAGCGGCCCCTTGATGCGATAGAGCGTGTGTCCCTCGCTCTTCCAGGATTCCATGTCCTTGCCGTGCGTGTCCCAGAAATCCGCAGGCAACTCGCGCGTGCCGGTATAAAGGAGGTCGGTGTCCTCCAGCACCTTGTCGTTGTAGTAATCCTGCGCATCCAGTCCGAGCGCACGGGCCTTGATGCGCATGTTGATGTCCTTGGAGACCAGAATCACCTCGCGCTTCGGGTGCTTGTCGCGCAGGTGCATCATCACGCCGATGATCTGGTTGTCCGCCTTGGCCGTGGGCAGCGTCGTCGGCAGCTTGCCGTTGATCGGCTCGGTTTGCAGGAACAGGCGGCCCTTGGCCAGTTCGCTCGACGGCTCCTCGAGCGGAATGCCGTGCTCGATGCTGTCCTCGAAGCCGGCGACGATGGTGTCCAGCATGCGGCTCGCCTGGCGGGCGTTGCGCGCCACTTCCGACATGCCCTTTTTGTTGTTGTCCAGTTCCTCGAGGGTCATCATCGGCACGAAGATGTCGTGCTCCTCGAAGCGGAACAGGCTGGCCGGGTCGTGCATGAGCACATTGGTGTCGAGCACGAAAAGCTTGGTCGAAGGATGTTTCTTGGCGTTCATCAGGATGTCTTCAGGGATTTTACAAATTCAAGCACTTCGGTTGCATGCTCGCTGCATTGTTGTTGAAAACAGACCCTGGCGCAAGCATTACGGCGCCAGGAATTCCGGCCCCTGCAGCATCAGCGTGCCCGAGCGCCCGGCGATCTCGCCGCGGACCATCTCGTGCCTTGGCAGTTTGCCGGCGTCGAGCGACTCGAAAAGGCCGCGCAGAGAGACCAGTTCGTAACCCTGCGCGCGCCAGCCTTCGAGGAGACGCTCGAGCACGGGGGACAGCTTCCGACCTTCCAGTTCGGCGTGCAGCGTATAGACGTGGCTGTCGGACGCGGGATGCGCGGTCAATGCGAGCAGATGCTCGTGTACGTTATCGACGGTGGTGCCATCGCGGCCGATCAGTTCGTCCAGGGTGGGCAGGGTGGTGGGCAACTGCGGGCAGAGGACGATTTCCGCGCTCTGCACGGGAACGAAAGGCCGGGTGCCGCGGCTGTCGGAGCAGTAAGCAAAGCCGAGCCGCTGGGTCAGGCGCAGTGCATGGGCGTTCATCTGCCAGCCGGCCGCTCCGTGAGTCGTGGGAGCGCAGCCAAAGATGGAGGCGTAGCGGTCGATGGCACGCCGCATTGCCGCTTCGGTCCAGCGCGCATCGGCATGCTCGACGCCGTCCTGCCAGCGGACATGGTCCCAGGTGTGGATGCCGGTTTCGAAGCCGGCGTCGCGCACTCCGCGCAGGATGTCCGCGCAGCGCCGGCCGATGTCCGGCCCGGGCAGCAGCGTGCCGTACATCAGCGTCAGCAGGCCATAGTGCTCGAGCACCGAAGTGCGCGAGACCTTCTTCATGAAGCCGGGACGGAAGGCGCGTTTGATGGCGCGACCGGTGTGATCCGGACCGAGTGAGAAGAGGAAGGTCGCCTGGGCCTGATGCTTGCGCAGGATATCCACCAGGCGCGGCACGCCGGTCAGCGTGCCGCGGTAGGTGTCCACATCGATCTTGAGTGCCAGCTTCATGGACTGCCGATAAAACGCCGGGACGCCGGGACGCCGGGAAGCAAAACCAGCGAATCCCCCTGCGGCTCCGTGCCTTTGCGTTTCAAGAAACTATTCGACAAGGCGGCGCGCGTCGGCAACGTGCGTGCGGTAGGCCTCGAAGATGTGCCGCACGGCCGTCTGCATGTCCACCGTCGGCGCCCAGCCGAGATCGGCGCAGGTGTTGTCGATCTTCGGCACGCGGTTCTGCACGTCCTGATAACCCTTGCCGTAGTACTCGCCCGAGGTGGTCTCGACCAGTTTCACCCTGGCCGCCGTATCGCGGTATTCCGGATACTGCTTGGCCATGTCGAGCATCATGGTGGCCAGCTCGCGTACCGAGTAGTTGTTCTTCGGATTGCCGATGTTGTAGATCTTGCCGCTGGCGATGCCCCCCTCGTTGGCGATGATTTTCACCAGCGCCGCGATGCCGTCGTCGATGTAGGTGAAGGCGCGTTTCTGGGCGCCGCCGTCGACCAGCTTGATCGGCTCGCCGCGCACGATGTGGCCGAGGAACTGGGTGATGACGCGCGAGCTGCCTTCCTTGTGCGTGTTGATGGAATCCAGCCCGGCGCCGATCCAGTTGAAGGGGCGGAACAGCGTGTAGTCCAGGCCCTCCTGCTGGCCGTAGCCGGCGATGACGCGGTCCATCAGCTGCTTGGCGCAGGCGTAGATCCAGCGCGGCTTGTTGATCGGCCCGTAGACCAGGTTCGAGTTCTCCGGGTCGAACTCGCCGTCCGCGCACATGCCGTAGACCTCGGAGGTGGACGGGAAGATGACGCGCCTTTTGTACTCCACCGCGGCGCGGATGATCGGCAGGTTGGCCTCGAAATCCAGCTCGAACACGCGCAGCGGCTCGCGCACATAGGTGGCCGGCGTGGCGATGGCAACCAAGGGCAGCACCGTGTCGCACTTCTTGACGTGGTAGGCGATCCACTCCCTGTTGATGGTGATGTCGCCCTCGAAGAAATGGAACCGCTTGTGCGGGAGCAGGTCGGCGATGCGGTCGCTGCCCATGTCCATGCCATACACCTCCCAATCGGTCGTGGCGATGATGCGCTGGGAGAGATGGTGGCCGATGAAGCCGTTGACGCCGAGGATCAGGATCTTTTTCAAGGTGCGCTCAGACCGGTAGTGGACAGGAATATGGGGAAAACTTTGAATTGTCGCTCAATTTCGTCCGGGCTGGCCAGTCTGCCGTCCAGCTCGATTTCCACAATGCGCAGTACGCTGCCGTCGGCGCATTGGGCGTAGCAGCGGCCATTTTCGGCGAAAAGGGCGGGATGGCCGTAATCCCTACGCCGGCCGGGCTGGCGCAGGGTCTTCAGGATGCGCAGGTTCTTGCCGGCGATTTCGGTGAAGGCGCCCGGGTAGGGCGGGGCGACGCCGCGCACCAGGTTGTGCACCGTCTCCGCCGTGTCGTTCCAGTCGATGCGGCCGTCCTCCGGCCTGCGTCCGCCGAAGTACGAGCCCCGGGCGAGATCCTGCGCCACATGCGGCGCGGTGCCGGCAACGAGTTGCGGCAGCACGCGGTCGAGGGCCATCTCGGCGGCGACGGTGACCTTGTTGAAGACCGCCAACGCCGTGTCGTCGGGCAGGATGGGCACGGCCTGCTGCGCGACGATGGCGCCCGCATCGGGTTTTTCCACCATCCGATGCAGGGTGGCGCCGGTTTCGCGCTCGCCGCGGATGACGGCCCAGTTCACCGGTACGCGGCCGCGGTACCGCGGCAGCAGCGACCCGTGCAGGTTGTAGGCGCCGCGCTGCGCGAGTTGCAGGAGGCCCGGTTGCAGCATCCGTCGGTAGTAGAAGGAAAACAGGAAATCCGGCTGCAGCGCGGCGATGCGGGCGGTTGTATCGGGTGCGTTCGGGTCGTCCGGCATGATCGCGGGGATATCGTGCAGGGCACAAAGTTCAGCCACGCTGTCGAACCAGATCGTTTCATCCGGGTTGTCGCGGTGCGTGAGCACCAGCGGCACTTCGATGCCGCGCGCCAGCAGGACGGACAGGCAGCGCACGCCGACGTTGTGGTAGGCGAAGACGACGGCGCGGGTCATTCCTGATCGTCGCGCTCGATGATCGCATCCACCAGGTAGCGCGGCCGGCGGCGCACCTGCTGGTAGATGCGGCCGACATACTCGCCGACCAGGCCCAGGCCGAAGAGCAGGATGCCGATGAGAAAGAAGGCGATGCCGAACAGCGTGAACACGCCCTCCGCCTCGGGGCCGACGATGAGCCGGCGGATGGCCAGGTAGGCGACGAACAGTGCGGAGAGGAGCGCGATCACCATGCCGCCGAGCGAGAACATCTGCAGCGGCACCAGCGAGAAGCCCGTCATCAGGTCGAAGTTGAGCCGCAGCAGGCTGTAGAAGGAATACTTCGATGCGCCGGCGGCGCGTTCCTCATGGCCGACCTCGATCTCGGTCGGCCTCTGCGCAAAAGTGTAGGCCAGCGCCGGGATGAAGGCGTTGACCTCGCGGCAGCTGTTGATGGCGTCGACGACCTTGCGGCCGTAGGCGCGCAGCATGCAGCCCTGGTCGGTGATATGGATCCGGGTGGTGCGTTCGCGGAGGCGGTTGATGAAACGCGAGGCGGTGCGGCGGAAGAAGCTGTCCTGCCGCCTGCGCCGGATGCTGCCGACGTAGTCGTAGCCCTCGCGCATCCTGGCGACGAGATTGCCGATTTCCTCGGGCGGGTTCTGCAGGTCGGCGTCGAGCGTGACGACGATCTCGCCGCGGCATTGCTCGAAGCCGGCCATGATCGCCATGTGCTGGCCGAAGTTGGCGGCGAAGAGGATGACGCGCGTGACGTCCGGCCGCGCCTGGAACTGCTCGCGCAGGATGGCCGCGGAGCGGTCGCGGCTGCCGTCGTTGACAAAAATGATCTCGTAGCTCGTGTCCAGGGCATCAAGCGCCGGATAGAGGCGCGCGAAGAGCGCGGAGAGGCCCGCTTCTTCGTTATAGATGGGGATGACGATCGAGAGCTCGGGCCGGCTCATTTTCTGTTCTTGGCAATGATGTCGCAGACCGCGGCGCAGACGCGATCGACGTCTGCGCTCTGCATGGCCGGAAACAGCGGCAGTGTAACCGTTTCGCGTCCGATGCGCTCGGCATGGGGGAAGTCGCCCGCCTTGAAACCGAGCCGGCGATAGGCGGTGAACAGGTGGATGGCGGGGTAATGGACGCCGACGCCGATTTCGCGCTCCTGCATGGCGCGGATGAAGTCGCCGCGGCCGATGCGCAGCCGGTCGAACGGCACGTTGATCTGGAACATGTGCCAGTTGCCGTTTCCGAAATCGGCCGGCGGCAGGCCGCACTCCCACTCCGGTTGCCCGTTCATTTCGGCGAAGCGCTCGAAATAGCGCCGGGCGAGCTCGCGCCGGCGGGCGTTGAAGGCGTCGATCCGCTTCAGCTGGTCGATGCCGATGCGGGCGGCGATGTCCGTCAGGTTGAACTTTCCGCCGAGCACATCCACGTCCATGCCGCCGTCGGCGTCGCGCACCACGCCCTGCAGGCGGTGTTTCTCGGCCAGTGCGGCTTCGTCCGTGTCGTTCAGCACCAGGCAGCCGCCCTCCCCGGTCGTCATGTTCTTGTTGGCATGGAAGCTGATCGACACCAGGTCGCCCATGCTGCCGATGCGCCTGCCGCCCCATGACGCGCCCATGGACTGGGCCGCATCCTCGATGACGCGCAGGCCGCGTGGACGGGCGATGGCATAGAGCCGGTCGCGGTCGACGGGCAGGCCGGCCAGATCCACCGGCATGACGGCGCGGGTGCGCGGGGTGATGGCCGCTTCGATGCGGTGGAGGTCGATGTTGCGCGTGACGGGATCGACATCGACAAAAACCGGCCTGGCGCCGGCGCGCAGGATGACGTTGGCCGTGGCGACCCAGGAGAGGGGGGTGGTGATGACTTCGTCTCCGGCGCCGATGCCGCACAGGGCGAGCGCCACTTCGAGGGTGGCGGTGCCCGAATTGAAGGCGCGCACCGGCCGCCCGCCGAAGTATTCCGACAGGGCCGCCTCGAACGCCTTCACCTGCGGCCCGCTGGTGATCCAGCCCGAGCGCAGCACGTCGGCGACGCCGGCAATCGTTTCTTCGTCGATCGTCGGCCGGGTGAAGGGAAGGAAGCTCATGAGCGGGCGACCAGGAACACGCCGACGACAATGAATCCTATGCCGGCCAGCTTCTGCGCCGTCAGGGCCTCGCCGAACCAGTGCCAGGCGACGAAGGCGTTGATGACGTAGCCGATCGACAGCATGGGGTAGGCCACCGACACCGGCACGCGCGACAGGCCCATGATCCACACCACCAGGCTGACCACGTAGCAGGCGACGCCGCCCATGATGTGCGGCTCGAAGGCGAGCTTGAGGCCGACGGGCAGGACGTTGTCAAGATGGAACTCGAAGTGCCCGACGGCGTTGGTGCCGGCCTTGAGCAGCAGCTGGGCGACGGCGTTGAGCAGCACGCTGGTGATGATCAGGGCGAAGCTGACTGCGCTCATGGTTTTCTCACGATAACGCTGTAGAAGGGCACGCCTTCGGTGAGCAGCGGCTGCCCCTGCCCGGATAGGCAGTGAGATGAATTCGACCTGCCCAGCCGCTCGTGGCCGAGCAGCAGGAAAAGCCGCGACAGGAAGGTTTCACGCATCGAGAGGCGAGACGGCTCAGTCGATCAGCAGGGCGGCGGCGACGCGTCGCCCTTCCGCCATGAGGATGTTGTAGGTGCGGCAGGCGGCCGGCAGATCCATCACATCGCAGCCGATGCGTGCCTCGATCAGCGGGCGCAGCAGGGCGGGGGCGGGAAAACGCTGCCGGCTGCCGGTGCCGAGCAGGACCATCTCCGGCGCCAGTTCGCGCAGCATCCGGAAATCCGCTTCCGACAGGGCGTCGAAGCCCGCCATGCCCCAGGCCTCGACGATCCGGTCGGGCAGGAGGACGAGGCTGGTTTCATGCCGCCGGTGGTTGATGGCCACGTACCCCGCGCCGTAGCCGGTGACCGTGTTCCGGCCTTCAGGGGTGTCGAGGTGAAGCTTCATCTAGGGGATTGATTTGTCGCAGAGTATTCGGTCGGGTAACATTATAGCTTTTCTGCAGCCCGGCCGGAATGAAGGACTTCCCGAGAATCAAGCGCTTGCCGCCCTATGTGTTCAACATCACGGGCGAGCTGAAGATGGCCGCCCGCCGGCGCGGCGAGGACATCATCGACATGAGCATGGGCAACCCGGACGGGGCCACGCCCAAGCATATCGTCGACAAGCTGGTCGAGGCGACCCAGCGCGGCGACACGCACGGCTACTCGGTGTCCAAGGGCATCCCCCGCCTGCGCAAGGCGATCTGCGACTGGTACCGGCGCCGCTATGACGTCACGTTCGACCCGGAGACCGAGGCCGTCGTCACCATCGGCTCGAAGGAAGGATTGGCCCACCTGATGCTGGCCACGCTCGACCGCGGCGACACGGTGCTGGTGCCGAACCCCTCGTACCCGATCCATATCTACGGCGCCATCATCGCCGGCGCCGACATCCGCTCGGTGCGCATGACGCCGGACGTGGATTTCTTCGAGGAACTGCAGCGCGCCATCCGCGAGTGCACGCCGAAGCCGAAGATGATGATCCTCGGCTTCCCGAGCAACCCGACGGCGCGCTGCGTCGAGCTGGAGTTCTTCGAGCGCGTCGTGGCGCTGGCGAAGCGGCACGACATCCTGGTGGTGCACGACCTGGCCTACGCCGACATCGTCTTCGATGGCGCATTTGCCGACAATCAGGCGCCGTCGATCATGCAGGTGCCGGGTGCACGCGACGTGGCGGTGGAATTTTTCACCATGTCGAAGAGCTACAACATGGCCGGCTGGCGCATCGGCTACATGGTCGGCAACAAGGACCTGTGCAATGCCCTGGCGCGCATCAAGAGCTATCACGACTACGGCACCTTCACGCCGATCCAGGTCGCCTCGGTCATCGCGCTGGACGGCCCGCAGGACTGCGTCGAGGAAGTCCGCCAGCAGTACCAGAACCGCCGCAATGTCCTGGCCAAAGGCCTGCACGAGGCCGGATGGATGGTCGAGGTGCCGAAGGCCTCGATGTACATCTGGGCGAAGATTCCGCCGGTCTACGAGCAGCTCGGTTCGCTGGAGTTCGCCAAGAAGCTGCTCGCCGATGCCAAGGTGGCGGTCAGTCCCGGCGTCGGCTTCGGCGAATACGGCGACGACCACGTGCGTTTCGCGCTCATCGAGAACGAGGAGCGCACCCGCCAGGCCATTCGCGGCATCAAGGAAATGCTCAAGAAGGATGGACTGCTATAGGGCGTGCTCTCCATCATTTTGTCGGTGCGAACGGTCATTTTTAGGCGCAGGGCAAGGCGCGGCAAGCGCCGCGTGGTGATTCCACGCCAGCGCAGCCGCAACGCGGCCATGCGCCTAAAAATGATCGTTCCCTTCGGGTTGTGGCCAAAAACGC
>PNJM01000019.1 GCA_013821865.1 Rhodocyclaceae bacterium | reverse complement strand
AGACTATCAATTCTGTGCAGCTCTGGCTGCATGAAGTGTACAGATAATATTAGGCAGCAAGCTTTGTTGCAATTGAACGAATTTTCGGCCGAGGTTTCTTGGCCGCTTGCCAAAGATCGTACTGTCCCTGCATCCCTATCCAGAGGTCAGCCGAGGTGCCCAGCCACTTGGCCAGGCGGAGCGCCGTGTCGGCGGTAATGCCGGCATGCGTGTTGAGGATCTTCGACAGCGTGACACGGCTCAGGCCGAGAGCGTCCGCCGCCTCGGTAACAGTCATTCCTTCCGGCATCCATTCCCGCAGCACTTCGCCAGGGTGAGGAGGGTTGTGCATCCTGCTCATGATAGTTCCTCAGTGGTAATCGAGATAATCCACCAGCTCCACGTCCTTTCCCTCGAATCGGAAAATGACGCGCCAGTTTCCATTCACCGTGATCGACCAGAAGCCGGCCTGGTTCCCGGTGAGTTGATGCAGCCGCCAGCCTGGCACGTTCAAGTCCTCCGGCAGGGAGGCATTGTCCAGGGAGCCAAGCTGCAGCTTCAACTTTCCGGCGTGGTGGGGCTGGATGCCGGCCTTGCTGCCTTTTCGGAAGAATGCTTCCAGTCCCTTGTGCCGGAACGATCTAATCATGATTGAGTGTAAAGTATTAATTAACGCTTAACAAGCGGTTTTCGCGGGGTTGTGTTGTGCAATGAACGACTGTGCCATCAGTGTGCCTGAATCGAGCGGTTTTGAAGCCTGGCAAGCGTCACAAGCGACTGATTTATCAATAGCTACAGGCAGCCTGTTCTGCCTACGAACCAAGGGGTCAGGAGTTCGAATCTCTTCGGGCGCGCCAGTATCATCAAGGGGTTGGCTTAGGCCAGCCCCTTTTCTTTTGGGTGCGCCCGGAAGTGAAGTCCCTCCTGAATGCTCAGGCGGGCTGGAGCGGCGGCTCGTCCATCAGGGCGATCTGCTCGCGCAGTTCCAGGATGCGATCCTGCCAGTAGCGCTGTGTGTTGAACCACGGGAACGCAGCCGGAAACGCGGGATCGTCCCATCGCCGCGCAATCCACGCCGAGTAGTGAATCAGGCGCAATGTGCGCAGCGCCTCGATCAGGTGCAGCTCCCTGGGGTCGAAGTCGTTGAAGCTCTCATAACCCGCGAGCAGGTCGGTCAGCTGCCGCGTCATGTCCGTGCGCTCCCCCGAGAGCAGCATCCACAGATCCTGCACGGCCGGCCCCATGCGGCTGTCGTCGAAATCGACGAAGTGAGGACCATCGTCAGTCCACAACACGTTGCCGGCATGGCAGTCGCCGTGCAGGCGCAGCATCCGCACGGCACCGGCACGATCGAAGCAGCGCCGCACCCCATCCAGCGCCTGTGCCACCACGCTGCGCCAGGCTTCGGAGAGGTCCGCCGGAATGAAGCCGTGCGATAGCAGGTAGTCGCGCGGTTCTTCGCCGAAACTCCGGATGTCCAGCACGGGCCGTTCGCTGAAGGGCTTCAGCGCGCCGATGGCGTGAATGCGCCCGATGAAGCGGCCCATCCATTCGAGGGTGTCGGGATTGCCGAGTTCGGGGGCGCGGCCGCCGTGTTTCGGAAAAACGGCGAAGCGGAATCCGCCGAACTCGTGCAGCGTTTTTTCCCCTGCGAGAGGGAGCGCCGGAACGACGGGAATCTCGCGTTCGGCCAGTTCGCGCACGAAGGCGTGCTCTTCGAGGATGGCGGCGTCAGTCCAGCGTTCCGGACGATAGAACTTTGCCACGAGGGGCGGTCCATCCTCCATGCCAATCTGATAGACGCGGTTCTCGTAGCTGTTGAGCGCGAGCAGGCGGCCGTCGCCGTGCAGACCGACGCTGTCGAGGGCATTCAGGACGGCATTGGGGGTCAGCGCGGAATAGGGTGCAATGGCCATGGGCGCCATTGTACGGGGCGCCGCGCCATTCTTTCAGCCGATCCGACAACCCTAACCTGCGATGGCCGAGTACCCCGCACACCTTGTCCGGACCCGTCGGGCTCACCCGGACGCCAGCCGGTGCGCCCAGCGCGTCGTCTCCGGCAGGCGGTAGCGGGTGAGGCAGGCCATCACCCAGCGGAGGGCGCTCTCCAGGCTGACGCGATGGCCGATGGAGATGTAGAGGGGTTTCACGTCCTTCCTGGTGCGCAGCACTGCGCCGATCGTCTCCCCGCGATCCGTGAGTGGCACCCAGGCGCCGCGTTCATTCGGGACTTCTTCGTGCTTGCCGATCAGCCGCGTCTTGGCCACGCCGATGGCCGGAATGTTCGCGAGCAGGCCGATGTGGCTGGCGATGCCGAGCCGGCGCGGGTGGGCGATGCCCTGGCCGTCGCACAGGATGAGATCGGGCGCCGCCTTCAAGCGTTGCAGCGCGTCCAGCACGGCGGGGGCTTCGCGGAAGGAGAGCAGGCCCGGCACGTAAGGGAAGCGGGTCGGCGACCGCACGATGGCGGATTCCGCCAGTTCCAGGCCGGGAAAGTTCAGTACCGCCACCGCCGCGCGCGTGGTGCGTCCCCCGTCCTCGAAGCCGACATCGACGCCGGCGACGCGCGCCACTTCGCCGATTTCGTCCTCGCGCACGATGCCGGCGGCAAGCCGCGCCTGCATGGCCATCGCTTCCTTCGGCGCGAGATCCCAGGAGTGAAGTTTCAGTATCTTCATGTGAATTACAATCGCTCGAATTGGGCGGGGGGCGCATCATGGAGCCTCCCGGGCTCATTGATGCCGTCTGAAGGGATCCTTCTTGTCGCCGATCCGATTGCTGCTTCTTGTCTCCGTGATTGCCTTTCTGGTCACGTTCGTCCAGCTCGGCATCCTCCAGATCGCCTTCGACAAGCTCGGCCTGTCGCCGGATTCGGCCGCGCTGCTGCTGATCGTCACGCTGTTCGGCAGCCTCATCAACCTGCCGCTGTTTACGGTGAAGTCCGACGCCGAGGCGCAGGAAAAGCTGCTGCGCGACATGCCGCGCCTGTTCCCGATGCGGCGCGCCGTGATTCCCGGCAAGACCATCATCGCCGTGAATGTCGGCGGCTGCATCGTGCCGCTCGCCTTTTCCAGCTACCTGTTCCTGCACAGCCAGCCCGGCCTCACGCATGTCGTCGCCGCGGTGGCGGCGGTGGCGGCAATTTCCTACGCGACCAGCTATTCCATGCCGCGCATCGGCATCGTCATGCCGATGCTCATCGCGCCGTTCACGGCAGCCTTCGTCGCGGCCATGCTCGACCCGGATCGTGCGCCGGCGCTGGCCTATATCGGCGGCACGCTGGGTGTGCTGATCGGCGCCGACATCCTGCGCCTGAAGGATATCGGGATGCTCGGCGAGCCGGTGGCGTCGATTGGCGGTGCCGGTACCTTCGACGGCATTTTTATCACCGGGATTGTTGCCGTCCTGCTGAGCTAAGCTTGAACGACAACAAGCGGGACGAACATCTCGTCCGCGCTGGCGCCGCCATGCACGCCAATCTGTGCGTGGCGCTTCTCGTCCGGCAGCCAGTCCTTGATCGTCCAGTCGGCCTTCATCATCAGAGCGTAGTTGCCGATGCGCCCGGCCAGGCGCGGATCGGGGGCGCCCGGTCCGAACCAGCCCTGCCTGACCAGTTCCTCGCCGCGGAGCAGCACGGCACATTCGGACAGGTGTTCGCGCACGTACGCTTCGAACTGCCCGGCCTTGTCCGGTTTCACATAGCAGTAAGCGATGCGACGCTCGCCGCACAGGGGCCGGACGAGCATCTCTGCGAGTTGCGGATGCCGATCCAGCTCGATCAGGCGTTCGGGCGGCGAATCGATGAAGCCATGATCGGCTGTGACGAGCAGCAGCGTATCCGTGCCGCGGATGGCGTCGATGAAGCGGCCGCAGGCTTCGTCCAGCGCGGCGAAGCGGGATGCAACCTGGGGGCTGCCGACGCCATGCACGTGCGACAGCGAATCGAGCTCCGGGTAGTAGGCATAGATGTAAGCCGGCCCCTGCTGCTTGCGCGCGGCCGCCTCGATCTGGGCGAACATTTCGGCGAATCCCTTGTAGCCGCGGATTTCGGCGCGGCCTGCGTAGTAGGTGTTGAATTCCGAGCCGGCAATGTATTTCGGCGAAATCATGACGGCGCGGCGCGCGATGCGCTCGAAAAGCGATGCATGGCCGAACAGGCGGCGCGGCAATTCTCCGGGCGGCATGGCGTACTGCCCCTCGCCGCGCGGCGTGAGGAGCAGTACGGCGGCAATGCTGTCCAGCTCGGAAAAATACATGTGCCAGCCGGTCAGCGCGTGCTGCTGCGGCGCCAGTCCGGTGAGGAAAGTCGTGACGGCGCTGGCCGTGGTCGAGGGAAAAACCGAAGTCAGGCGGGAGTGCAGACGGCCGTGCAGGACTCCGCCTGCGCCGGCTCTCCGCAGATGGTTGAAACCGAGGCCGTCAATGACCAGCAGGACGATGTTGCGCGCCGCGGCGAGCGTAGTGCCGTCGAGGCCGCGCAGCGGTACATAAGGCAAGGGCGCCGCACCGCAGGCATCGGCAACCGAGCGCATCAGGTTGACGATGCTGCCGCCCTGGTAGTCGGGCCGGACCATCAGTTCGGTCGGCGCCGGGCCGTCCCAGGCCGTTTGCGTCGTGCTACTTGAGTGAACCACCATCACAGCCTTCCTCGGGAAGAGGGGAGGGGATGGCTCATTTGCGCTTCTGGTAAGTGCCGACGAGTTCGGCGTGGGCCAGAACATGGCCCTGCATCGCTTTTTCCACCTGGGCCTTGGTCGGCCTGCCGAGATCGGGCAGCACGGCATCCAGTGCATACAGCTTGTGGAAATAGCGGTGCCTGCCGATGGGCGGGCAGGGGCCGCCGTAACCGGTGCGCTTCCAGTCGTTGACGCCTTCCAGCGTGCCGGGCGGCAGGGCCGAGGGGGCCACCGCCTCGGACAGGCCGCCGGCATCAGGCGGGATATTGTAGAGCACCCAATGCACCCAGGTCATTCTGGGGGCGGCGGGGTCGGGCGCATCGGGGTCGTCGACAATCAGAACGAGGCTTTTCGTGCCAGGCGGGATGCCAGACCAGGCGAGGGGCGGGGAGCGATCCGCGCTGTCGCAGGTGTATTGCGCAGGGATGGCGCCGTGGTGGGTGAAAACAGGTGAAGCGAGACCGAGGCCCATTATTTCTGCTCCAGCCGTTCAGTGATCCTCGATATGCGGTGTTCCCTCTTCGGCCGGTGCGCCGGTATCTGGGTCGATCCAGTCGGAGATGCCGATTTCTCCCTCGGCCTCCTGCAAGGTTTCGCCCGGCTCGTAGTCGGATTCGTCGTTATAGCCCATGTCATCCACCGCCGCCACCAGCGTGGGGAAAGGGCCATACTCCGCGCCGGTGTCGGCGTCCTGCCAGTAGAAGCCGTCCGGCCGCTCGATGATGCGCGTCGCATCGTAATCGGGTGGAGTTACGGGAATGTTTTTGGGCATGATTCACTCCTTCCTTCCGATGCCTGTCAGCATTATGAACCTGTTTCCAATTTCCAAGCTATGGCGTTTCCCAGGGCAAATCGTTGACCGGAGTCAAAAGCACTTGTCAAATCTGGAATGTGCCATAACGGCGCGCAGGGAGCCGTGGCCGCCACTGCTCGGGACAAGCTAATCCAGCCGGTAATCCAGCGGCCAGTGCCGTCGCAGGTGCTCGATGACGTTCATGTCGAGACCGGGCGAGGCGTAGGTCCATACCGGTCCGTGCTGGCTCAGCTTGCCCAGGCGGCGGTGCTGGATGTTGACCGGCAGCACCGGCAGTCCCTGCTTTTCGTAGGCGGCAATCTCGTTCGCCGTCTCCGCATCCTTGTCGTCGGCGAAGAACAGCCACTCCCGGGCGAAGGCGAATTGCAGATGCTCCAGGCGGTGGCAGAGCGCGTCGGGCACCGCCACCGGCTCGGGCAGTTCCGGGCATGGCTTGCCGTAGTCCAAGCGCCAGCCGCCGTAGAGGTCGCCGCCTGAAGTGGCGTAGAAGCGCGGCTCGTCGCCTGAATAAAAACCATCGAGCAGGAAATAGGATGGAGGGTACTCGCCTCCTTCCGAGCCGATCCACCAGCCGCAGACATCGTTTCCCTCGGCGAGGCAAACCACGGCGCACATCAACCCCGCGCCCTGGGGCGCATAGGCGAAATAGGCGGTTGGCGTCGTCATTTTCGCTGCTACTCCGTGCGTTGGTTTCTTCGCCTCAATGTCAGTATAGACACTAATCGGTGACATTTTTTTGGTGCGGCCATGGCGGCATCCTGTCGCGGCATCCTTGTGCCGCAATTTTTTGAGCGCTATAGTTAGCCGGCAAAAAACAATGTGACTCGATAACAGAATGCCTGAAATCAAACCCCTTGATCCGCAATCGCTCTACCGGCGCTGCGCCCCGTCGCTTCTTGAATTCGAGACCACTGCCGACCTGAGCGGCGCGACGGAGATCGTCGGCCAGTCGCGCGCGACCGATGCCGTGCAGTTCGGCATCGACATCAAGCGGCCCGGCTTCAATCTTTTCGTCCTGGGCGAGCCGGGCAGCGGGCGCCACTCGGCGGTGCGCCGCCTGCTCGAAGCCAAGGCCGCGGGTGAACCGGCGCCGAGCGACTGGTGCTACGTCAACAACTTCTCCGAACCTAACATGCCGCGCCTGCTGCGCGTCCCCCCCGGCCGCGGTGCGCTACTGAAGCGGGACATGCAGCAATTCGTGGCAGAGCTCTCCAAGGCCATTACCGCCGCCTTCGAGAGCGACGAGTACCGCGCGCGCATCGAGGCCATCCAGGAGGAGTTCAAGCAGAAGGAGGAAGGCTCCCTGCGCGGGCTGGGGCAGGAGTCCGCCGAAAAGGGCATCGCGCTCCTGCGAACCCCGCACGGCTTCGTTTTCGCCCCGATCAAGGGCGAGGAGACGATGGGGCCCGATGAGTTCGAGAAGCTGTCCGACGAGGAAAAGGAGCGCCTGGGCAAGCTGATCGAGGAATACGGCGAGCGCCTGCACAAGCTGATGCTCCAGTTTCCGCGCTGGCGGCGCGATATGCAGGGGCGCATCAAGGAAGCGAGCCGCGACACCCTGCGCCTGGCTGTCGGGCACCTGATCGAGGAGCTGAAGGAGCGCTATACCGATCTGCTCAACGTCCTGGAATTCTTCGACCAGGTGATGCGCGACGTCGTCGAGATCGGCGAGGAGTTGCGCGAGCAGCCGAAGTCGGAAGGCGACATGAGCGGCGTCGTGGTGAGCGGCAGCATCTCCCTCACCCGCTACCAGGTGAACCTGCTGGTGGATCACGACGCGGACAAGGTCGCGCCCGTGGTGTTCGAGGACAACCCGATCTACCCGAATCTCGTCGGCCGCGTCGACCACGTTGCCCACATGGGCATGCTGGTGACCAATTTCACCTTCATCAAGGCGGGGGCGCTGCACCGCGCCAACGGCGGCTATCTTGTCCTCGACGCCGTCAAGGCGTTGACCCAGCCTTATGCCTGGGAGGGCCTCAAGCGTGCACTGCGCTCGGGTGTCGTGCGCATCGAATCGCTCGGCCAGGTCTTCGGCCTGGTCAGCACGCTGCCGATGGAGCCGGAGCCGATGCCGCTGGCGGTGAAGGTGGTGCTGGTGGGCGAACCGCTGCACTACTATCTGCTGAAGGAATACGACCCGGAGTTCGACGAGCTTTTCAAGGTCGCCGCCGACTTCGAGAACGATATCAAGCGGGATGACGCCAGCACGCGGCTCTACGCGGAATTCATCGCCACGCTCGGCCGCGGCAGCGGCTTGCGGCCGTTCGACCGCGGCGCCGTGGCGCGGGTCATCGAGCAGGGGGCGCGCCTGGCCGGCGATTCTGAGAAGCTGACGGCCAGCCGCCGCCTCATCGCCGACCTCATGCAGGAAGCCGACCATTGCGCCGGAAACGCGGGGCGGCAGATCGTGGCGCGCGAGGACGTCGAGGCGGCGCTCAAGGCGCAGATCCGCCGAGCCGATCGCCTGCGCCAGAGGCTGCATGAACAGATCCTGCGCGACAACCTGCTCATTTCCGTCGATGGAACCCACGTCGGCCAGGTGAACGGCCTGGCGGTGTTTGACCTGGGTGATTTCGTGTTCGCGCATCCGGTGCGCATCACCGCGACGGCGCGCATCGGCGAGGGCGACGTCATCGACATCGAGCGCGAGTCGGAGCTGGGCGGGGCGATCCACTCCAAGGGGGTGATGATTCTTTCCTCCTTCCTGGCTTCCCGCTATTCGCGCCACATGCCGCTGTCCCTCAACGCCAGCCTGGTGTTCGAGCAGTCCTACGGGCCGGTGGAAGGCGACAGCGCCTCGCTCGCCGAACTGTGCGCCCTCATGTCGGCACTGTCCGGCGTGCCGATCAAGCAATCGCTGGCCATGACGGGCTCGGTGAACCAGTACGGCCGCGTGCAGGCCATCGGCGGCGTGAATGAGAAGATCGAGGGTTTCTTCGACATCTGCAAGTCGCGCGGCCTCACCGGCGAGCAGGGCGTGCTGATTCCCGAATCGAACGTGAAGCACCTCATGCTGCGCGAAGACGTGGTTGCCGCCTGCACGGAAGGCAAGTTCCGCATCCATGCGGTGGCCGAGGTCGACGAGGCGATCGAACTGCTTACCGGCGTGCCGGCCGGTGTGCCGGACGAACAGGGCATGGTGCCGGAGGGCACGCTCAACTACCTGGTCGCGGCGCAACTGGCCGAGATGTCGGCGGTGCGGCAGGCCTTTGCCTCGTCCGGCAAGCGCCGCTCCGGTAGGAAGGACAAGGAGTGATGGCCGCGATCAGGCCGCAGGCCGGCGATGCGCTGATCCTCGTCGACGTGCAATACGACTTCCTGCCGGGCGGCAGCCTGGCCGTGCCGCGCGGCGACGAGGTGGTGCCGGCATTGAACGGCCACCTCGCGGCCTTTCGCGGCCAGGGCCTGCCCATCATCGCCACGCGCGACTGGCATCCGGCCGGCCACTGCTCGTTCAAGGCGCAGGGCGGACCGTGGCCGCCGCACTGCGTGGCCGGAACGGACGGAGCGCGCTTCGCCGCGCTGCTCGACCTGCCGTGCGAGGCGCAGATCATTTCCAAGGCCACCGCGCCGGACAAGGAGGTCTACTCCGGCTTCGAGGGCACCGAACTGGACGGCCTGCTGCGCAAATCCGGCGTCAGGCGTGTTTTCGTAGGCGGCCTGGCGACGGACTACTGCGTGCTCAACACCGTGCGCGATGCCTTGAGGCTGGGCTACGGCGTGATCTTGCTGGCGGACGCCGTCCGCGCCGTGGATGCGACCGCCGGCGATGGCGACAGGGCGATTGCCGAAATGCGGCGGCTTGGCGCCATTGTCGCGGAGTGAGATGAACGGCCCCCACGCTTACTTTGTTCGCTGCCCCCCGAGGGGGTGCTCAGTGCCCTTCGGGCGGCCGGGCGGGCCCTGATGAACCCGCGCACCAGTATCCTGCTCACGGATCTCTACCAGCTCACCATGCTCCAGGCGTATTTCGACCGGGGCATGGAGGACACGGCGGTGTTCGAGTTCTTCGTGCGCAAGATGCCGGAGAACCGCAACTTCTTCATGGCGGCGGGGCTGGAGCAGGTGCTCGATTACCTGGAAGACCTGCGCCTCACCGACGAGGAACTCGCCTGGCTGGCCGGCTGCGGCCGCTTCCATAAGGGCTTCGTCGATTCGCTCGCCGGCATGCGCTTCACCGGCGACGTGCAGGCCATGCCGGAGGGCACGATCTTCTTCCCGGACGAGCCGATCCTGCGCGTGGTTGCCCCGTTGCAGGAGGCGCAATTGGTCGAAACGCGCATCATCAACCTGCTGCAGTTCCAGACCATGGTCGCCTCCAAGGCGGCGCGGGTGCGGCTGGCGGCGCCGGGCAAGCTGCTGGTGGACTTCGGCCTGCGCCGCGCCCACGGCGCGGAGGCGGGGCTGCTCTCGGCGAGGGCGAGCTACATCGCGGGTTTCGACGGCAGCTCCAACGTGCTGGCCGGCATGCAGTGGGACGTTCCGCTCTACGGCACCATGGCGCATTCTTTCATCCAGGCGCACGATAACGAGATACAGGCTTTCGAGGATTTTGCCCGCTCGCACCCGGCCGCCTCGACCATGCTGATCGACACCTACGATACCGAGGCCGCGGCGAGGAAACTGATTCCCCTGGCGCGCAAGCTGGCGCAGGACGGCATCGCCATCAACGCCGTGCGCCTCGACAGCGGCGACCTGGCCGGGCACGCGCAGCGCGTGCGGCGCATCCTCGACGAAGGCGGGCTGGCCGCGGTGAAAATCTTCGCCAGCGGCAACCTCGACGAATACCGGGTGCGCGACATCGTTTCCGCCGGCGCGCCGATAGACGGCTTCGGCGTCGGCACGCGCATGAACACCTCGGCCGACAAGCCCTATCTCGACTGCGCCTACAAGCTGCAGGAATACGGCGGCGCGGCGCGGCGCAAGCGCTCCGAGGGCAAGGCCACCTGGCCGGGCCGCAAGCAGGTTTTCCGCAGCCTCGACGCTGCCGGGCGCCTGGCGGGCGACGTGCTCACGCTGGAAGGCGACACCCGGCCCGGCGCACCGCTGCTCCAGCCCGTCATGCAGGGCGGCAGGCGGCTGGCCGAGCCACTCACACTGCAAGCCGTCCGCGTCCATGCGCAGGCGCAGCTCGCGCAACTGCCGGAACCTCTTCGCTCGCCAGTCCAGGCGCCGGCCTTTGCGGCGGCCGTATCCGATGCGCTCAAGGCCCTGGCGGCGGAAGTGGACAGCCGTACCGGAATGGCGGTAGCGTGACGGAGGCGGCTTGATCTGGCTCAAGGCTGCCCGATTCGCCAGGCATATTCTGCGATCGAAAGCATTCCGTTCGCTTCACTCGAGAGAAGGGCATCATCATGCAAAGACCCATCCAGATCACCTTCAAGGACATACCCCCTTCAGAAGCAGTCGAGCTGCATATCCGCGAGAAGGCGGCCAAGCTGGAGACTTTCTACCCGCACATCATCGGCTGCCACGTCACCGTGGAACTGCCGCACAAGCACAACCACCAGGGCAAGCAGCACAACGTGCGCATCGACATCAAGGTTCCCGGCAGCGAGATAGTCGTGAATCGCGACAAGCATGAGGATATCTACGTTGCCCTGCGCGACGCTTTCGACGCCGCCAAGCGCCAGGTCGAGGAATACGGCCGCAAGCAGCGCGGCGACGTGAAGCACCACGAGAACGATCGGCGCCCTGCCGTCGAGCCGGCCGAGCCGACCGAAGACTAGCCGGACCGGGCCGCCGGCGATGCCCATCCACAATGCCGACATCGCCAGGATATTCGAGGAGATCGCCGATCTCCTCGAGATCCAGGGCGCCAACCCCTTCCGCATCCGCGCCTATCGAAACGCCGCGCGCACCGTCGGCGAGTTCGGCCGTGACGTCGGCGCGCTGCTCGCCGCCGGCGAAGACCTGACCCGCCTGCCCGGCATCGGCGACGACCTCGCCGGCAAGATCCGCGAGATCGTTGAAACCGGCAAGTGCGCGCTGCTCGACAGGCTGCGCAAGGAATTGCCGTCCGCCATCACCGAGCTGCTGCACATCCCCGGCCTCGGCCCCAAGCGCGTGCGCGCCCTCTGGCACGACCTCGGCGTGCAGACGATCGAGCAGCTCTACCGCGCCGCCCGCGACGGACGCATCCGCAGCCTGGCGGGCTTCGGCGAGAAGACCGAGCTGAAGATTCTGCAGTCGGTCGAGGCGCATCTGGGCACGACGCGCCGCTTCAAGCTGGCCACCGCGGCGCAATACGCCGATTCGCTCGTCGCCTATCTCAGGGGCGTTTCCGGCGTGCGGCAGGTCGAGGTGGCGGGCAGCTTCCGCCGCATGCGCGAGACGGTGGGGGATCTCGATATCCTGGTCGCTGCGCAGGCAAAAAGCCCGGTCATGGAGCGCTTCGCGTCCTATGACGAGGTGAAGGAGGTGCTGGCCGGCGGGCCGACGCGCGCCAGCGTGATCCTGCGCAGCGGCCTGCAGGTCGATCTGCGCGTGGTCGATGAGGCCAGCTACGGCTCGGCGCTGGTCTATTTCACCGGCTCCAAGGCGCACAACATCGCCATCCGCCGCATCGCGCAGGAGCGGGGGCTCAAGATCAACGAGTACGGCGTCTTTCGCGGCGAGAGGCGTGTTGCCGGCGAAACGGAAGCCTCGGTGTACCGGGCGGTCGGGCTGCCGCTCATTCCGCCCGAACTGCGCGAAGACCGCGGCGAGATCGATGCGGCACAGGCCGGGCGCCTGCCGAAACTGGTCGAACTGTCGGACCTTCGGGGCGATCTGCACGCTCACACCAAGGCCACCGACGGCCATGCCACGATCCGCGAGATGGCGCATGCGGCGCAGTCGCTCGGGCTGGAATACCTCGCCATCACCGAGCACTCGCGCCGGCTCACCGTGGCCCACGGACTCGATCCGCAGCGGCTGTTGAAACAGTGCGACGAGATCGACCGGCTCAACGGGGCGCTGAAGGGCATCACGATCCTCAAGGGCATCGAGGTCGACATCCTCGACGACGGCACGCTCGACCTGCCCGATTCCGTGCTGGCAGAGCTCGATATCGTCGTCGGTGCCGTGCATTCGAAGTTCGACCTGCCGCGCGCGAAGCAGACCGAGCGCATCCTGCGCGCCATGGACAACCGGTACTTCACCATCCTCGCCCATCCCACCGGCCGCATGATCGAGAGCCGCGAGCCCTACGATGCCGACATGCTGCGCATCATCCGCCACGCCAGGCAGCGCGGCTGCTTCCTCGAACTCAACGCCCACCCGGAGCGGCTGGACCTGCTCGATACCTGGTGCCTGACGGCCAGGGAGGAGGGCGTGCTGATCGCGATCAACTCCGACGCGCACGGCACGCAGGATTTCCAGAACCTGCGTTTCGGCGTGGGGCAGGCGCGGCGGGGCTGGCTGGAGGCGAAGAACGTGCTGAACGCGCGGCCGCTGAAGGAACTCCGCAAGCTGCTCCCGAAGCATCGTCCCTGACGAAATCCCAACCCTCGTGCAGGACGCGCCGCGCGCAAGGCAGTTGGCTGAGTTCAGCGGTTCGCATGGAATTGCAGCGCCGCCAGATTGGCATAAATGCCGCCCAGCGCGATCAGTGAAGCATGCGTGCCCGTCTCCACGATGTGGCCGCTTTCCATCACGATGATGCGGTCCGCACGCTGTACCGTCGCCAGGCGGTGGGCGATGATCAGCGTGGTGCGGCCGACCATTGCCGCTTCCAGCGCGCTTTGCACCAGGCGTTCGGATTCCGCGTCCAGCGCGCTGGTCGCCTCGTCCAGCAGCAGCAGCGGCGGATTCTTCAGCATGGCGCGGGCGATCGCGATGCGCTGGCGCTGCCCGCCCGAGAGGCGCACGCCGCGCTCGCCCAGGAATGACCGATAGCCTTGCGGCAGCTTCTCGATGAATTCGTGCGCCGCGGCCATTCTGGCGGTGGCGATGACTTCCTCGTCCGAGGCATCGACGCGGCCATAGCGGATGTTCTCCATCGCGTCGGCGGAAAAGATCACGGTGTCCTGCGGCACGATGCCGATGGCGTCGCGCAGGGCATGCAGATCGAGTTGCCGGATATCGACGCCATCGAAGGTAACGGAACCCTGTTGCGGGTCGTAGAAGCGCAGCAGCAGCTGGAACAGCGTCGTCTTGCCGGCGCCGGATGGACCGACCACGGCGACCGTCTCGCCGGGCTCGATGGCCAGCGACAGGTGCGAGAGGGAGGCCGCTTGCGGCCGCGACGGGTAGTGGAAGACGACATCTTTCAGCGCCACCGCGGCGCCGTTCCCGATGCGGGGCGGCAGCGGCAGCGGGTTGGCCGGCGACTGGATCGGCGAGCGCACCGACATCAGTTCCAGCAGGCGCTCGGTCGCGCCCGCCGCCCGCTGCGCCTCCCCCAGCACCTCGGCCAGCGCGCCGATCGAACCGGCGACGATGGCGGCGTACAGGATGAACTGCCCCAGTTCGCCGCCCGTCATGGCGCCCTGGATCACCGCGTGCGCACCCAGCCACAGCACGAAGACGATTGCGCCGAACACCAGCAGGATCGCAATCACGGTCAACAGCGAACGCGCGCGGATGCGCCGCATCGCCGTCTTGAACGCGTTCTCGACCGAGGCGCCGAAGCGGCCGGATTCCACCGCTTCATGCGTGAAGGCCTGGACGATCGGCATCGCGTTGAGGATTTCACCGGCCATCGCCGACGCGTCGGCGATGCGGTCCTGCGAGTCGCGCGACAGTTTGCGCACGCGGCGGCCGAACAGGACGATCGGCAGCACCACCGCGGCCAGCAGCACGATGATGATCGACGACAGCCTGACGCTGGTGACGAACAGCATCGCCAGCCCGCCGGCGAACAGCAGGGTATTGCGCAGCGCCATCGAAATGCTGGTGCCGACCACGGCCTGGATCAGGGTCGTGTCGGTGGTCAGGCGCGACAGCACCTCGCCCGTCTGGGTGGTCTCGAAAAACTGCGGGCTTTGCGTGACGACGTGCCTGTACACCGCATTGCGCATGTCGGCCGTTACCCGCTCGCCCAGCCAGGACACCGTGTAGAAACGCGCCGCCGTCGAAATGGCGAGAACGCAGGCTACGCCGAACAGTGCGAGGAAATACAGATCGACGTGACGGATGCTTTTCGAACCGGCGGCGCCGAAGCCCAGGTCGATCATCTGCTTGAACGCATACGGTATCGCGAGCGTGGCGCAGGCGGCGACCACCAGCGCGATGCCGGCGAGGATGAATTCACGCTTGTAGGGTGCCAGGAAGGGAAGCAGGCCTTTGAGCGTTGCCAGACTGCTCTTTTGCGATTTTCTGGCGATGATTGATGTCTTGGTCATTGAACGATATGTGTGGGGTGTCTTTCAGGCGAAAGGCACCGGAGTGGGGCGTTGCGTTCTGTCGTGCCTTTCATTCGGTAAATCATACTTCTTTCAAGAAACAATGAATTATCCCGCCCCCGTTTCCGTATAATCGCGGCTTGCTTTTCCGGGCTTCTTCCCGCTGTGACTACCCTTGATACCGAAATCCGCCGCCGGCGCACCTTTGCCATCATTTCCCACCCGGACGCGGGCAAGACCACGCTGACCGAGAAGCTGCTCTGGTTCGGCGGGGCGATCCAGATGGCCGGCGCCGTTCGGGCCCGCAAGACGGGGCGGCATGCGACCTCGGACTGGATGGAGTTGGAGAAGCAGCGCGGCATCTCCATCACCTCGTCCGTCATGCAGTTTCCCTACCGCGACTGCGTCATCAACCTGCTCGACACGCCGGGCCACGAAGACTTTTCTGAGGACACCTACCGCACGCTGACGGCCGTCGATTCGGCCGTCATGGTGGTCGATTCGGTGAAGGGCGTCGAGGAGCGGACCATCAAGCTGCTGCACGTCTGCCGCCTGCGCGACACGCCCATCCTCACCTTCATCAACAAGCTCGACCGCGAGGGGCGGCCGCCGATCGAGCTGCTCGACGAGATCGAGTCCGTGCTCGGCATCCAGTGTGCGCCGCTCACCTGGCCGATCGGCATGGGCAAGCGCTTCCACGGCGTGTATCACTTCTACGACGACACGGTCTCGGTGTTCGACCCGCAGGCGCAGGCTGAGAAGGGGAGCACGACGGAGGTGATCCGGGGCCTGGACAACCCGCGGCTCGACGCCCTCATCGGCGGCCAGGCGGACGAGTTGCGCCAGGACATCGATCTGGTGCGCGGCGCCTCGCACACCTTCGACCGGGAGGCCTATCTCGCCGGCAGGCAGACGCCGGTGTTCTTCGGCTCGGCGGCGAACAACTTCGGCGTGCAGTCGCTGCTGGATGCGGTGGTGGATATGTCGCCCCCGCCCCTGCCGCGACCGGCCAAGACGCGCAGCGTGGCGCCGGACGAGGAGGCGTTCTCCGGCTTCGTGTTCAAGATCCAGGCCAACATGGACCCCAGGCACCGCGACCGCATCGCCTTCCTGCGCGTGTGCTCCGGCCGCTTCCAGCGGGGCATGAAGGTGAAGCAGGTGGCGGCGGAAAAGTTCATCGCCGTGAACAACGCCATCACCTTCATGGCGCGCGACCGCAGCACGACGGACGAGGCCTACGCCGGCGACATCATCGGCATCCCGAACCACGGCACGGTGCGCCTGGGCGAGACCTTCAGCGAGGGCGAGGACCTGTTCTTCACCGGCATCCCCTCGTTCGCGCCCGAGCACTTCCACCGCGCCCGCCTGCTCAACCCGATGAAGATGAAGCAGCTGCAGAAGGGCCTGCAGCAGCTGGCCGAGGAGGGTGCCACGCAGCTGTTCCGCCCCATCGCCTCGAACGACCTGATCCTCGGCGCGGTAGGCACGCTGCAGTTCGACGTGGTGGTGCACCGGCTGGAGAACGAATACGGCGTCGACGTGCAGTTCGAGCCCTATCCCTGCGTGACGGCGCGCTGGCTGCGGGGCAGCGATGTCGACCTCAAGCAGCTGGTGGACAAGGCGCCGCTCAACGTCGCGCTCGACGGCGCCGACGAGTACGTCTATCTGGCGCCGAACAAGGTGAACCTTAAGCTGACGCAGGAGCGGTATCCGGCGCTGCAGTTTCTGGAAACGCGGGAGATTGTGTAGGTCGGGCTTTCTCTGGACCACCTTTATGGTGGCAGCCCGACCTACGGGGTTGCCAGCCTTTGCGCCCCTCAGGCGTTCCTGCGGATGAACTCCCCGACGCGCGGGCAGATCGTCTCGCGCCAGCGGCGGCCGCTGAAGATGCCGTAGTGGCCGACGCCGGGGACGAGGAAGTGTTCCTTCTTTTCCTGCGGCAGATTGCGGCACAGGCCATGCGCCGCCTCGGTCTGGCCCGGTCCGGAAATGTCATCCAGCTCGCCCTCGATGGTGAGCAGCGCCGTCTTGCGGATCGCCCAGGGCTTCACGTGCTGGCCGCCAATGACCATCTCGCCCCTGGGCAGCAGGTGCCTCATGAACACCATGTCCAGGGTTTCCA
>PNJM01000018.1 GCA_013821865.1 Rhodocyclaceae bacterium | reverse complement strand
CATTCCCAGCCGCGGCAGCCATATCATCATCAGAACCAGGAGGCCGATGATCATGAAGAACGCGTACTGGTAGATGTATCCCGACTGGAACAGGCGCACCACGGAGGCGACCCAGCCCACCAGCTTGGCGGAGCCGTCCACTGCCAGGCCGTCGATCAGCATCTGGTCGCCGCCCTTCCACAGGCCGCGGCCGAGCAGGCGCGCGCCGCCGGCGAAAACGAACTCGTTGAACTCGTCGAAGCCGTATTTCCTTTCCAGGATGGTGGCCAGCAAGCCGGCCTTCCGCTTGATCACCGCCGGCAGATCCGGCCGCAGGATGTAGAGGTACCACGCGGTGGCCGCGCCGCTCACGGCAAGCCAGAACGGCAGTGTCGTCACGCCGTGGGCGATCATGCCGAGGACGCCGTGGAACTCTTCCGCCATCCGGGCCAGGGCCGGATGCTCCGGTGCAATGACGATCGAGTTGCCGAAGTAGCCGCCGAACAGCATCGGCCCGATCAGCCAGCCGGCGCAGACGGCCGGAATCGCCAGGAGGATCAGCGGCACGGTCACCACCCAGGGCGACTCGTGCGGCTGATGGTCGCCATGAGGCCCGTGATGGCCATGGTCGTCGTGATGGCCGTCACCGACGCGGACATCATGGCCATGTTCGGCATGCGCCTCGCGGAAGCGCTCCTTGCCGTGGAAGGCGAAGAACACCAGGCGGAAGGAATACAGGCCGCCGACGAACACGCCGATCAGCGCGCAGGCATAGGCAAACCCCGCTCCCGGCGTCGTCGTCAGATGCACCGCCTCGATGATCGAATCCTTCGAGAAGAAGCCGGCGAAGGGCGGCAGGCCGGCGTTGGCGATGGCGCCGATCAGCACCGTGAGGTAGGTGATGGGCATGTACTTGCGCAGGCCGCCCATGCGGCGCATGTCCTGCTCGTGATGCAGGGCGATGATGACCGAGCCGGCGCCGAGGAACAGCACCGCCTTGAAGAAGGCATGGGTCATCAGGTGGAAGATCGCCGCCGAGTAGGCCGAGGCGCCCAGCGCCATGGTCATGTAGCCGAGCTGCGACAGCGTGGAATAGGCCACCACGCGCTTGATGTCGGTCTGCACGATGGCGACCAGCGCCATGAAGAGGGCGGTGATCGCGCCGATGACGATGACGAAGGACAGCGCCGCCTGCGACAGTTCGAACAGCGGCGACATGCGCGAAACCATGAAGATGCCGGCTGTCACCATGGTGGCGGCGTGAATCAGCGCGGAGATCGGCGTCGGGCCTTCCATCGAGTCGGGCAGCCAGACATGCAGGGGAAACTGGGCCGACTTGCCCATGGCGCCGATGAACAGGCAGATGCAGATGACCGAAATCAGCGCCCAGGGCACGCCGGAGAACAGTTCGATGCTGGTGCCGGCCAGTTTCCGGCCCATGGCGAACACCTGGGCGTAGTCCAGCGTGCCGCAGTAGGCGGCAATGAGGCCGATGCCGAGCAGGAAGCCGAAGTCGCCGACGCGGTTGACCAGGAAGGCCTTGAGATTGGCGTAAATTGCCGTCGGCCGCGTGTACCAGAAACCGATCAGCAGGTATGAAACCAGGCCCACCGCCTCCCAGCCGAAGAACAGCTGGAGGAAGTTGTTCGACATCACCAGCATCAGCATGGAGAAGGTGAACAGCGAGATATAGCTGAAGAAGCGCTGGTAGCCGGGGTCTTCCGCCATGTAGCCGATGGTGTAGATGTGCACCATGAGCGAGACGAAGGTCACCACCAGCATCATGGTGACGGTGAGCTTGTCGATGAGGAAGCCGACCTCGAGTTTCAGGTTGCCGCTGGTGAGCCAGGTGTAGACCGGGCCGTTGTAGACGTTGCCCCGCTCCACGTCCTGGAAGATGAACCAGGAGGCGATCAGGGCCACGGTCACGCCCATGATGGTGATCCAGTGGGCGCCGGCGCGGCCGATCCACTTGCCGAACAGGCCGGCGACGATGGCGCCGGCGAGGGGCGCCAGGGGAACCAGCAGGTAGAGTTTCTGCATTTCGGTCATGGTTATCCCTGCAGGCTGTCGAGGTCTTCGACGTGAATCGTGCGCAGGTTGCGGAAGAGCACGACCAGAATGGCCAGGCCGATGGCGGATTCCGCCGCGGCCACCGTCAGGATGAAGAAGACGAACACCTGCCCCGCCGCATCGCCCAGGTAGTGCGAGAAGGCGACGAAGTTCATGTTGACGGAGAGCAGCATCAGTTCGATCGCCATGAGCAGGACGATGAGGTTCTTCCGGTTGAGGAAGATCCCGACTATGCTGGTCGCGAAGAGGATCGCGCCGAGAATCAGGTAGTGCGAGAGACTCAGATTCAGCATCGCCTCACTCCTTCTCCGCCGGCATCGAGACCATGCGCACGCGGTCGTTGCGCCTGACGGCTATCTGCTCGGACGAATTCAGCCGCCGCGTGTCCTTGCGGTGGCGCAGCGTCAGGGTGATCGCCGCGATGATGGCCACCAGCAGGATCACCGAGGCCAGTTCGAATGGATAGACGTAGTCGGTATAGATGAGGCGGCCCAGTTCCTTGGTGTTGCTGTAGCCTGCCCCGGGCGCCTGCGGCGCGGGCATGGCCTCGGCGCCGAAGTAGCGCGCCGCCAGCACCGCCGCCATCTCGGCCACCATCAGCAGGGCGATAGGGCCACCCAGCCAGAGGTTGTTCCAGAACCCTTCCCTCAGCCGCTCCAGGTTGATGTCCAGCATCATCACGACGAAGAGGAACAGCACCATCACCGCGCCGACATAGACCAGCACCAGCACAATGGCGAGGAATTCCGCCTCCAGCAGCAGCCACACGCCGCTGGCGGTGAAAAAGGCCAGCACCAGGAACAGCGCGGCATGCACCGGATTGCGCGCCGTGATGACGCGCAGCGATGCAATGACCAGAATCGCCGAAAGGAAGTAGAAAACCGTGGTCTTGATGTCCATGCCCGTCACCGATACCTGGCGTCCTGCTCGCGGTCGGCGGCGATCTGCGCCTCGTGCTTGTCGCCCACCGCCAGCAGCATCTGCTTGGTGTAGTAGAGGTCGCCGCGTTTCTCGCCGTGGTACTCCAGCACCCGCGTTTCGACGATGGCATCCACCGGGCAGGCCTCCTCGCAGAAGCCGCAGAAGATGCACTTGGTCAGGTCGATGTCGTAGCGCGTGGTGCGGCGCGTGCCGTCCTCGCGCTCGGCCGATTCGATGGTGATGGCCATGGCCGGGCACACCGCCTCGCACAGCTTGCAGGCGATGCAGCGCTCTTCGCCGTTGGGATAGCGGCGCAGAGCATGCAGGCCGCGGAAGCGGTTGCTTTGCGGCGTCTTCTCCTCGGGGAACTGCACCGTGATCTTGGGCGCGAAGAGATAGCGCCCGGTCACGGACATGCCCTTGAAGAGCTCCTTGAGCAACAGACTGTTCAGGAAATCCTTGGCACCCATATTCGTAACCCTCGTCCCTATTTAAAGACGTTCCACGGCGTCAGCATCCAGACGCCGATGACGACAACCCACAGGATGCACAGCGGGACGAACACCTTCCAGCCCAGGCGCATGATCTGGTCGTAGCGATAGCGCGGGAAGGTGGCGCGGAACCATAGGAACAGGAGCAGGAAGAACGAAATCTTGGCCGCCAGCCAGAGGAAGCCGTCCGGCAGGAAGCCGACCGGCGACAGCCAGCCGCCCATGAACATGAGCGAGCTCAGCGTCGCAATCAGGATCATGTTGGCGTATTCGGCGAGGAAGAACATGGCGAAGGCCATGCCCGAGTACTCGACCATGTGGCCGGCGACGATCTCCGACTCGCCCTCGACCACGTCGAAGGGCGCCCGGTTCGTTTCGGCCACGCCGGAGATGAAATAGACGACGAACATCGGCAGCAGCGGCAGCCAGTTCCACGACAGGAAGCCGGCGCCGTGGCTGGCGAACCAGCCCCTGCCCTGCTGGTTCACGATGTCGGTGAAATTCAGGCTGCTGGACACCATCAGCACGCAGACCAGGGCGAAGCCCATGGCGATTTCGTAGGACACCATCTGCGCCGCCGAGCGCATCGCGCCGAGGAAGGCGTATTTGGAGTTCGAGGCCCAGCCGGCGATGATCACGCCGTAGACACCCATCGAAGTGATGGCCAGGATGTAGAGCAGGCCGGCGTCGACGTTGGCCAGCACCCAGCCCTCAGCGAAGGGGACCACCGACCAGGCCGCCAGAGCCGGCGCGATGGCCATGATCGGCGCGATAATGAAGAGCGCCTTGCTGGCATCGGTAGGAACGATGACTTCCTTGAAGAACAGCTTCATGCCGTCCGCGATCGGCTGCAGCAGGCCCCACGGACCGACGCGGTTGGGGCCGATGCGCACCTGCATCCAGCCGATGATCTTGCGTTCCCAGAAGGTCAGGTAGGCCACGCACAGCATCAGCGGGACGAGTATCCCGACGATTTTCGCCAGCAC
Organism: Rhodocyclaceae bacterium; assembly: GCA_013821865.1. GTDB lineage: Bacteria > Pseudomonadota > Gammaproteobacteria > Burkholderiales > Rhodocyclaceae > Desulfobacillus. The sequence continues at coordinate 12,500 of PNJM01000018.1, read as the reverse complement.
CCAGACGAGCGGCCAGACCGGCTTCACGATCGCCCACAGGGCATCCCACAGGCCGAACAGGTTCCAGAACCACTGGAAGAATTGCAGCACGAGGGCTTCCATCTCAGCCTCCCGCCGGGCCGCCCCAAGGGAGGCGGCACCCCCCTGTGGGGGGCAGCGAACGAATGTGAGCGTGGGGGGCCATTATGTCCGCTCCACGGCGACCGCGCCATGCATGGCGCCGAGGCCGGCGCCAAGTTCATGCCCCGCGGCAACGCGCACACAGTTGTCCGGCAGGCCGGCATCCAGCGCCGCATCGAGGAGCGCTTCGCCGCCGCCCTGGCTTACGCGCACCTTGGCGCCGGCCGCCAGCCCCAGTTTCGCCAGCGTGGCGGCGTTCATGCGCGCCGCCGGAGCCGCCGCATCAATGGTCTTCTGCAGCGAAGGAGCGCGCCGCGCGAGCGCATCGGCAAAATAAATCGGCACGTCGGCGATCCGTTCCAGATGCGGCTGCAAGGCCGGCGCCGCCTCGCCGAGATTGATGGCCACGCCTTCCACCTTGTTGTTCAGGCGCTCGATGAACTCCGACTTGCCGCCGAGGGCTTCGGCGCGCACCGCTTCCGAGCTGTCCTGCTCGAAGCCGGCGAGCCCGAGCAGGTTGCCCAGCACGCGCAGCACCTTCCAGGCCGGGCGCGTTTCGTCCAGCGGCTTGACCACGGCGTTGAAGCTTTGCACGCGGCCTTCGGTGTTGATGAACGTGCCGGAGGTCTCGGTAAAGGGCGCCACGGGCAGGATCACATTGGCGTAATCGATGGCCCTGGTCTTGAACGGCGACAGCGCAACCACGAGGTCGGCCGACTTCAGCGCCGCCATGGCCTGCTGCGGATCGGCGCAATCGAGTTCCGGCTCGGCGTGCAGGACGACATAGGCCTTGCGCGGGTCGCTCAGCATCTGCGCGGCGTTCATGCCGCCCTCGTTTGCGTTCACTCCGGGCGTCGCGCCGGCGACGTAGCCGCCCACGCTGTTGGCCGCCTCTCCGAGGAAACCGAAGCGCGCGCCGGTGATGCCGGCCAGTTGCTGCGCCAGTGCATGCAGGGTCGAGGCCTGGGGATGCTGCTGGGCCAGGTTGCCGAGGAACACGGCGACGTTCTCGCCCGAAGCGAGGCTGGCGGCGATCCTGCGGGCCGACTCGGAGGCTTGCACATTGGCAAGCGAGCTATCCGCCGAAACGCCTTTTGCCTCGGCCGCGGCCTTGACGATCCCGGCCAGTTCCGTCGCCAGCGCAGCCGGCGCCGCGATGGACCTGGCGTTCAGGCTGATGAGCAGGTCGTCGTCGGCGACGTGGAGGATGCTCACCTTCGTTCCGCGCTTGGCCGCCTGGCGCAGGCGCTGCGCCAGAAGCGGATGATCCTTGCGCAGGAAGCTGCCGACCACCAGGACGCGATCGAGATCCCTGATCCCGGCGATCTTCATGCCCAGCCACGGCATCACGTTCTTGCCGTCGAGCGAGAAATCGCTCTGGCGCAGGCGGAAATCCACGTTGTTGCTGCCGAGGCCGCGCACCAGCTTCTGCAAGAGATGAAGCTCTTCCAGCGTCGCCTGCGGCGAGGCCAGCGCGCCGACAGCCTGGGCGCCATGCTCCTTGATGACGCGCTTCAGGTCGTTGCCGATGTATTCCAGCGCCGTCTGCCAATCCACCTCGCGCCATTCGCCGCACTGCTTGAGCATGGGGCGGGTCAGGCGCTGGTCGGAATTGAGGGCTTCGTAGGAGAAGCGGTCCTTGTCGGAGAGCCAGCACTCGTTGACGTCCTCGTTCTCCAGCGGCAGCACGCGCATCACCTTGTTGTGCTTGACCTGGACGACCAGGTTGGCGCCCAGCCCGTCATGCGGACTGACCGATTTCCTCCGCGACAGCTCCCAGGTGCGGGCGGCAAAGCGGAACGGCTTGGAGGTCAGCGCACCGACCGGGCACAGGTCGATGATGTTGCCGGAGAGCTCGCTATCCACCGTCTTTTCGATGAACGGCATGATCTCGGCGTGCTCGCCACGGAAGGCTTGGCCCAGTTCCATCAGGCCGGCAATTTCCTGCGTGAAGCGGACGCAGCGCGTGCAATGAATGCAGCGCGTCATGTCGGTGGCGACCAGAGGGCCGAGGTTCTTGTTCGCCACCACGCGCTTTTCTTCCTGGTAGCGCGAGGCCGAGGCGCCGTAGCCGACCGACAGATCCTGCAGCTGGCATTCGCCGCCCTGGTCGCAGATCGGGCAATCGAGCGGATGGTTGATGAGCAGGAACTCCATCACGCCCTTCTGCGCCTTGACGGCCGACTCGGAGTGCGTGAATACCTTCATGCCGTTGGTGACGGGCGTGGCGCAGGCCGGCAGCGGCTTGGGCGCCTTTTCCACCTGCACCAGGCACATGCGGCAGTTGGCGGCGATGGAGAGCTTCTTGTGATAGCAGAAATGCGGGATGAAGCTGCCGACTTTGTGGGCGGCATCCATTACGGTGCTGCCGTCCGGCACCTCGATCTTCTGGCCGTCGATTTCGATTTCTAGCATGTTGCCTTCGCTTCCGCGACAAAGAAGCCGCTGCCCGCCCGCTGCACGTCAACCGGGACGAGGCACTGCTTGCGCTCGATGTGGTATTCGAATTCCGCCTTGAAATGCTTGATGAAGCTGCGCACAGGCAGCGAGGCGGCATCGCCCAGGGCGCAGATGGTGCGGCCCATGATGTTGTCGGTGACGCTGTTCAGGAGATCCAGGTCTTCCCGCCGGCCGAGGCCGTTCTCGATGCGATGGACGACGCGGTAGAGCCAGCCGGTGCCCTCGCGGCAGGGCGTGCATTGGCCGCAGGACTCTTCGAAGTAGAAGTAGGACAACCGTTCCAGCGCCTTCACCATGCAAGTCGTCTCGTCCATGACGATCACCGCGCCGGAGCCGAGCATGGAGCCGGCCTTGGCGATGGAATCGTAGTCCAGGGTGCAATCCATCATGATGTCGGCCGGCAGCACCGGAGCCGAGGAGCCGCCGGGAATCACCGCCTTGAGCTTGCGCCCGGCCCGCACGCCGCCGGCCATTTCCAGCAGTTCGGCGAAGGGCGTGCCCATCGGCACTTCGAAGTTGCCCGGACGGTTGACATGGCCCGACACCGAGAACAGCTTGGTGCCGCCGTTGTTGGGTTTGCCCAGTTCGAGGAACTTGTCGCCGCCGTTCGTGATGATCCAGGGCACCGAGGCGAAGGTCTCGGTGTTGTTGATGGTGGTCGGCTTGCCGTAGAGGCCGAAGCTGGCCGGGAAGGGCGGCTTGAAGCGCGGCTGGCCCTTCTTGCCCTCGATGGACTCGAGCAGCGCGGTTTCCTCGCCACAGATGTAGGCGCCGTAGCCGTGGTGGGCCTGCAGTTCGAAGCTGAAATCGGAGCCGAGTATGTTCGGTCCGAGCAGGTTCGCCGCACGGGCCTCGTCCAGCGCTTCTTCGAAGCGCTTGTAGATGTCCCAGATCTCGCCGTGGATGTAGTTGTAGCCGCGCTGGCAGCCCATGGCGTAGCCGGCGATGATCATGCCCTCGATCACCATGTGCGGATTCCAGCGCAGGATGTCGCGATCCTTGAAGGTGCCCGGCTCACCCTCATCCGAGTTGCAGACGACATACTTGTCGCCGGGGAACTGGCGCGGCATGAAGCTCCACTTCAGTCCCGTTGGGAAGCCTGCGCCGCCGCGGCCGCGCAGGGATGACTTCTTCAGTTCGCCCACGATGTGGTCGGCCGGAATCTTTTCGGCGATGATCTTCTTCAGCGCCGCATAGCCTCCGCGCCTGACGTAATCCGCCAGCCGCCAGCCGCGTTCGCCTTCTTCGGGGGACAGGATGAATCCGAGGGCGCCCATCACGTGCACTCCGCCAGCAGCTTGTCGATGGCCTCGGGCTGCATGAAGCTGCACATGCGCACATTGTTCACCAGCAGCACCGGCGCATCGCCGCAGGCGCCCATGCACTCGCCCTCCTTGAGCGTGAACTTGCCGTCGGCAGTCGTCTCGTTGAAGCCGATGCCGAGCTTCCGCTTGAGATAGTCGGCCGCATGCACCCCGCCCGACAGCGCGCACGGCAGGTTGGTGCACACGGTGATCTTGTACCTGCCGACCGGCTGCAGATCGTACATGTTGTAGAAGCTCGCCACCTCGTACGCCGCCACAGGCGGCATGCCGAGATAACCGGCAACGGTTTCGATGGTTTCGGTGGACAGCCAGCCCTTCTCCATCTGGGCAATGGCGAGCGCCGCCATCACGGCAGACTGTTTCTGGTCGGCTGGATATTTGGCGATCTCGCTGTCGATCTGCTTCAGTGCTTCCTGGCTCAGCATGTCGCGCTCACTAACGGTCAATGTCGCCGAAGACGATGTCCATCGTGCCGATGACCGCGACGACGTCGGCGATCATGTGGCCCTTGGTCATTTCTTCCAGCGCGGCAAGGTGGACGAAGCCGGGCGGACGCAGCTTCATGCGGTAAGGCATGTTGGCGCCGTCCGAGATCAGGTACACGCCGAACTCGCCCTTCGGGTGCTCGATCGCGGCATAGGCCTCGCCGGCCGGAACATGCATGCCCTCGGTGAAGAGCTTGAAGTGATGGATCAGCTCTTCCATGCTGCCCTTCATCTTCTCGCGCGGCGGCGGCGCAACCTTGTGGTTGTCCGTAATGACCGGCCCCGGGTTCTTGCGCAGCCAGTCGACGCACTGCCGGACGATGCGGTTCGACTGGCGCATCTCCTCGATGCGAACCAGGTAGCGGTCGTAGCAGTCGCCGTTCACTCCGACCGGGATATCGAAGTCGACGCGGTCGTAGACCTCGTAGGGCTGCTTCTTGCGCAGATCCCACTCGACGCCGGAGCCGCGCAGCATGGGACCGGTGAATCCCAGCGCCAGCGCCCGCTCCGGCGACACGACGCCGACGCCGACGGTACGCTGCTTCCAGATGCGGTTGTCGGTGAGCAGCGTCTCGTACTCGTCGACGTAGGCCGGGAAGCGGTTGGTGAAGTCCTCGACGAAGTCGAGCAGCGAGCCCTGGCGGCTCTCGTTGAGCCTCGCCACCGTCGCGGCGCTCTTGAACTTGTTGACCTCGTACCGCGGCATGCGCTCGGGCAGGTCGCGGTACACGCCGCCGGGCCGGTAGTAGGCCGCGTGCATGCGGGCGCCGGAGACGGCCTCGTATACGTCCATCAGGTCCTCCCGCTCGCGGAAGGTGTACAGCACCATGGTCATGGCGCCGATGTCGAGCGCGTGGGTGCCGACGGCAAGCAGGTGGTTGAGGATGCGCGTGAGTTCGTCCAGCATCACGCGGATGTACTGGGCACGCAGCGGAACCTCGATCCCCAGCAGCTTCTCGATCGCCATGACGTAGGCGTGCTCGTTGCACATCATGGAGACATAGTCGAGCCGGTCCATGTAGGGCACGGACTGCAGCCAGGTCTTGTTCTCGGCCAGCTTCTCGGTGGCGCGATGCAGCAGGCCGATGTGCGGATCGGCGCGCTGAACCACCTCGCCATCCAGTTCCAGCACCAGGCGCAGCACGCCGTGGGCCGCCGGGTGCTGAGGGCCGAAGTTGATCGTATAGTTCCTGATTTCAGCCATGGCCGGCGCCCCGCAGGAAGTCCCCTTGGGGGACATCTCCGTAGTTCTCTTCACGGATGATGCGCGGCGTGACTTCGCGCGGCTCGATGGTCACCGGTTGGTAGATGACGCGCTTCTGGTCGGGGTCATAGCGCATTTCGACGTAGCCCGAAAGCGGAAAATCCTTGCGGAACGGATGTCCGACGAAGCCGTAGTCGGTGAGGATGCGGCGCAGGTCGACATGCCCCTCGAACAGGATGCCGTAGAGATCGAAGGCCTCACGCTCGAACCAGCCGGCGCTCGGCCAGATGCCGTTCACCGAGGCGATGACGGGAAAACCGTCGTCGGGCGCGAAGACGCGCAGGCGCAGGCGCCAGTTCTTCGAGACAGAGAGCAGATGGCTCACCGCCGCATAGCGCTTCCCGTCCCGGGCGCCATCGCCATGGGTCGAGTAGTCGACGCCGCACAGATCGATCAGTTGCTCGAAGCGCAGGTCGGGATGGTCGCGCAGGATGCGTGCGGTTTCGAGGCAGCCCGCCGCGGACACTTCCAGCGTCACCTCGCCGAGCGCGGTTTTCAGGTCCTTGATGCGTTCGCCCAGAGCGTTCTGCAAATTTTGGCAAAGAATTTCCAGCCTGGCGCTCATGTCGGCCTCGGGAATCAGCGGGCGATGGTTGAGGTGCGTTTGATCTTGTTCTGCAGCTGGATGAGGCCGTAGAGCAAGGCCTCCGCAGTCGGCGGGCAACCCGGCACGTACACGTCGACCGGCACAATGCGATCGCAGCCGCGCACCACGGAATAGGAATAGTGGTAATAGCCGCCGCCGTTGGCGCAGGAACCCATGGAGACAACCCAGCGCGGCTCGGCCATCTGGTCGTACACCTTGCGCAGCGCCGGCGCCATCTTGTTGGTCAGCGTGCCTGCGACGATCATCACGTCGGACTGGCGCGGGCTGGGGCGGAAGACGATGCCGAATCGGTCGAGGTCGTAGCGCGCGCAGCCGGCATGGATCATCTCGACCGCGCAGCAGGCCAGGCCGAAAGTCATCGGCCACATCGAACCGGTACGCGTCCAGTTGATGACCGTGTCGAGGGAGGTGGTGACAAAGCCTTTTTGCAGAACGCCTTCAATGCTCATGGCTCACTCCCAGTCCAGCGCGCCCTTGGCCCAGGCGTAGATGTAACCGATGACCAGGATGCCGATGAACACCAGCATTTCGAAGAAGCCGAACAGACGCAGGGCCTCGGTATCGACGATCTCCTTGAAGATCACCGCCCAAGGAAAGAGGAAGGCGATTTCCAGATCGAACAGGATGAAGATGATTGCGATCAGATAGTAGCGCACGTCGAACTTCATGCGCGCGTCTTCGAAGGCCTCGAAGCCGCATTCAAAAGGGGAGAGTTTTTCGCTGTCGGGCCGGTTCGGAGCGACCAGCCAGCCGAGGAGTATGGGGAGGCACCCGAAGGCCAGGCCGACGAGCACAAACACGAGGATCGGAAAGTAGTTTTCCAACATAGTCTTGCGGCTTTCGCCGCCGAGCCAGTCGCGACCTCTGTCGCGGTTCAGGCGCCCGTACCCAGCCAGGCGCCGGAGGAGAATTTTAGCTTCGGCTGCTGCGCTTAACGTTTGCTTCGCCCACGTTAGCCTGCGCTGAAACTCCATACATAATTGGTGCCGACGGTGAGACTCGAACTCACACGGCTTGCGCCACTACCCCCTCAAGATAGCGTGTCTACCAATTTCACCACGTCGGCATTGAATCCGCGGCTTGCCAGTCATCCGTGGCAAAGCCACTTTCCTTATGGCGACGAAAAAAAAGATTATACCTTTTTTTGCACCGCAGCGTAACTTTTTACTTCGGAATGTCCTTCGCTTTTGAATCCGCGCCAGCCGGTTGCTGCGGCGCTGCTTCCGGTTTTTGCGCCGGTGCCGCTGGCTGCGTCTGCACCTGCTCCATGACGCTGGCCGGCGCCTTGCTGCTGTTGGTTGCCAGATAGCTCAGGCCGAGGCTGGTCAGAAAAAAGATGGTGGCCAGAACCGCCGTCGTCCGGCTCAGGAAATTGGCCGAACCGGAGGCACCGAACAGGCTGCCTGACGAACCGCTGCCGAAGGCCGCGCCCATATCGGCGCCCTTGCCATGCTGGATCAGTACCAGGCCAATGACGGCCAGCCCGACCACGATGTGCAAGGTCAGCACGAGGGGAAACATCATTCCGTCCATCTGCTATTCCAATCGTCAAATTGCGTTAGTGCGCCGCGGCTTCGCAGATCGCCAGGAAATCCTTGGCCACCAGCGAGGCGCCGCCAATCAGGCCGCCGTCGATATCCGCCATGCCGAACAGTTCTGCCGCGTTCTGCGCCTTGACGCTGCCGCCGTAAAGGATCTGCAAGCGCAGGGCCAGGGCCGCATCTTCGCTGGCAATGCGGCCACGGATGAAGGCATGCACCTCCTGCGCCTGATCCGGCCTGGCCGTGCGGCCGGTGCCGATGGCCCAGACCGGCTCGTAGGCGATTACCGCGTTGGCGAACGCCGGCAGGCCGGCCGCCTCGACCACTGCATCGAGCTGTGCCGCAACGATCTTCTCGGTCACGCCGCCCTCGCGCTGATCAAGCGTTTCGCCAAGGCAGAGGACAGGCGTCAGGCCCGCCATGACCGCGGCGACGAATTTCGCCGCGACCGTCTCGTTGCTCTCGCCGTACAGGCTGCGGCGCTCCGAATGGCCAACCAGCACATAGCGGCAGCCGAAATCTTTGAGCATGGCCGCGCTGACTTCGCCGGTATAGGCCCCCTGTGCGTGTTCGCTGACGTTCTGCGCACCCCAGGCTATGGCCGTGCCCTTCAACTGATCCTGCGCCTGAGCGAGGTAGGGGAACGGCACGCACACCGCGCAGTCGGCCTTGCCGCCCTTCCCCGGCGCCTGCACCAGGCTTTGCAATAAATCCCGGTTGCCGGCAAGGCTGCCGTGCATTTTCCAGTTGCCTGCTACGAGTTTGCGCCGCATGGGTGGCCCAGAACACTTAAACCGCGAGATTCTAGCGTCTTGGGCACCCCTTGGTCAAATGAATGAGGGGTTGCCTCAAGCGGAAGCGGGCGGAGGAAACCCGCTGCAGGAAACCATGGCGGCGAAGTGTCGCATACTTCGCCGGCCGGAGGAGTCCTTAGCCGAATCTGCCCGTGATGTAATCTTCAGTCTCTTTTTTCTGCGGCTTGATGAAGATCTGGTCGGTGGCACCGAACTCGACCAGTTCCCCCAGGTACATATAGGCGGTGAAATCGGACACGCGCGCCGCCTGCTGCATGTTGTGGGTGACGATGAGGATGGTCACTTTTTCCTTCAGTTCGGAAATCAGCTCTTCGATGTTCGCCGTGGCGATCGGGTCAAGCGCCGAGGTTGGCTCGTCGAACAGGATCATTTCGGGCTCGGTTGCCAGCGCTCGGGCGATGCAAAGCCGCTGCTGCTGCCCGCCGGAAAGGTTGGAGGCGAGATCGTCGAGACGCTCCTTGACCTCGTCCCACAGGGCGGCGTCGCGCAGCGCCTCCTCCACCTTCTCGTCCAGGATCACGCGCTTGTTGACTCCGCGCACCCGCAGGCCGTAGGCGACGTTCTCGTAGATGGATTTCGGAAACGGATTGGGTTTCTGGAACACCATGCTGATGCGCATGCGCACTTCGATCGGATCGACGTCCGGCGACAGCAGGTCGGTATTGTCCGGGTGCAGGCGGATACCGCCCTCGTAGCGGTTGCCCGGATAGAGGTCATGCATGCGGTTGAAGCAGCGCAGGAGAGTGGACTTGCCGCAGCCAGAAGGTCCGATCAAGGCCGTGACCTTCTTCTCGTGCACCGTCATGTTGATGCTCTTCAGCGCCTGGTAATCGCTGTAGTAGAAGCTCAGGTTCTGCGCCTGTGCCTTTGCCACGAGTTGCTCTGCGTTTGCAGTCGTTTCCATTTCTATCGGGCCTTTCCGGGTGCCGCTACCACTTGATGTTGCGCCGCAGGCGGTAACGCAGAAAAATAGCGAGGCCGTTCATGGCCAGCGTCATCAGCACCAGCACGAAGCCGGCAGCTGCGGCGTTGGCCTGAAATGCCGCCTCGGGACGCGAAGTCCAGTTGAACATCTGTATCGGCATCACGGTGAAGGGCGCCATGAGCCAGTCGAAGTTGAAGAAAGGCAAGGTTTCCTGATAAGGCGCGGGCGGCAGAAAGGCGATGAAGGTGAGCGCGCCGATGGTGATGATCGGCGCCGTCTCCCCGATGGCACGCGCCATGCCGATGATGACCCCGGTCAGGATGCCCGCGCTGGAATACGGCAGGATGTGGTCACGTACCGTCTGCCATGGCGTAGCGCCCAGAGCGTAGGCGCCCTCCCGGATCACCTGCGGAATGGCACGGATCGACTCCCGCGTCGCCACGATGACGATGGGCAGGATCAGCAGCGCCAGCGTGAGGCCGGCCGACAGAATGCTCTGGCCCAGGCCGAATTGATAGACGAAAAGCCCGAGCGCCAGCAGGCCATAGACGATCGATGGCACGCCGGCCAGGTTGGTGACGTTGATCTCGATGACGTCGGTCACCCAATTCTTCGGCGCATACTCTTCGAGGTAAACCCCTGCCGCCACGCCCAGCGGAACCGCCGCCATGGCAGTCGTCAGCATCACCAGCGTGGTGCCGACCCAGGCAGAGAGAATGCCGGCCTCGCCGGCACGGCGGGAAGGGAAGTTCGTGAAGAAATCCAAAGAGAGGCGCGGCGCGCCCTGGATCGTCATGTCGGCAAAGAGCGCAACGAAGGTCAGCACACCTGTCATCAGCGCAAGCAGGCCGAGGAGGGAGAAGATCACATCCCAGCGCTTGCCGCGCGCGATCACCGCGCGGATCGACTGAATGTCGCGCAGGTCCATCAGTACGCCTCGCGGTACTTCTTGCGCAGGATGTGGCCGACGATATTGAGCATCAGCGTCATCAGCATGAGCGACAGGCCGGCGACGAAAATCGTCTGGTAGCCAATGGAGCCGTGCGGCAGGTCGCCCAGGGCCACCTGCACGATGTAGGTGGTGACCGTAGCCGCCGGTTCGAGCGGATTCCAGGTGAGATTGGGCTGCATGCCCGCCGCCACGGCCAGGATCATGGTCTCGCCCACCGCGCGCGAAATGCCGAGGATATAGGCGGACGCAATGCCGGACGTGGCTGCCGGCATGACCACCTTCAGCGCCGTCTGCAACCGCGTCGCTCCCATCGCGTAGGAGCCCTCACGCAGGCTCATGGGCACGGCGCGCATGGCGTCTTCGGAGAGCGAACTGACGTACGGGATGATCATGATGCCCATGACCAGGCCCGCCGAAAGCAGATTGAATCCGGGCAGATCCGGGTAGATCTTCTGCAATAGCGGAGTGACGAAAATCAGGGCGAAGTAGCCATAGATAATGGTCGGCACGCCGCCGAGAAGCTCGAGGAACGGCTTCGCCAGCTCGCGAAGCGCAAACGGCGCGAATTCCGAAAGATAGATCGCGATGATCGTTCCGAGAGGTATGGCAACGCACAATGCGACAACCGAGCTGACCACCGTGCCGGAAAGCAGGACGACAATGCCGAAATGCGCATCGTCGAAAAGCGGCGTCCACTGCGTGTCGAAGAGAAAATCCTTCAGCGGCACTTGCTGGAAGAAAACCACCGATTCCTTGACCAGGATATAGACGATGGCGACCGTGGTGAAAACCGAGATGGAAGCCGCCAGGAACAGCACCCCCTCGATCACTCGCTCGCGCAGATGACGCGTCCGACGCTTCTTCAGGCGTGCGCTGGTCGTCGCGGGAATCATGAGCAATGGCCTCTCGGCGCTCGCAAGAACGGACATGATGGAAAGGGAGATGCCGATTATCCCAGAAACCAGGCGGGCGGCGCGACATTCAGCCGCTGCCGCCCGGAATCCGCGTTCCGATCAGTGCTTCGGATCGCGCTTGAGGAGCTCGGAAACCTTGACGCCGACTTCCGGCACGCCGCCGAAGGCCGTGCCGATCTTGCGCTTGGCGAAATTCTCCGACGCGTGCTTGTAATCGGCATCCGCGAGCGGCACGTACTTTACCTCGCTCACCAGCTTCTTCGCGTTCTTGAGATAGTACTCGACGAATTCCTTCACCTCCGGCTTGTCAGCCGACTTGGCGTTGATGTAGATGAAGATCGGCCTGGCAAGCGGCTGGTAGGTGCCGGCCATCACGGTTTCCAGGGAAGGAAGCACACCCTTGGTCGTGCCCTTGTTGATGATCGGCACGGCCTTCAGCTTCTTCTGATTTTCCAGGTAATAGGCCATGCCGAAGTAGCCAAGCGCGCCCTTGTCCCGCGACACCCCCTGCACCAGCACATTATCGTCCTCGGAGGCGGTGTAGTCGCCGCGGCTGGCCTTCTCCTTGCCGTTGATGGCGTCGGTGAAGTAGTCAAAGGTGCCCGAATCGGCGCCAGGGCCGTAAAGCTTGACCGGAGCGTCCGGCCAAGCGGGATTGATCTGATTCCACTTGGTGATCTTGCCCTGGGCCGCCGGCTCCCACATGGCCTTGAGCTCCTCGACTTTGAGCTCATTGATCCAGGTATTCTGCGGATTAATCACCACCGTCAGCGCATCGAATGCAACCGGCAGTTCGATATACTGGATGCCGGCCTCCTTGCAGGCGTCCATCTCCTTCCTCAGGATCGGACGCGAGGCATCGGAAATGTCCGTCTCGCCGCGGCAGAACTTCTTGAAGCCGCCGCCGGTACCGGAGATGCCGACGGTGACCTTGACGGCACCTTTCTTGGCCTTCTGGAACTCCTCGGCAACGGCCTCGGTAATCGGATAAACCGTGCTCGATCCATCGACCTTCACGATCGGATCGGCGGCAATGCTTGCGGCCGAGGCGAAAGTGCCAGCGACCGCAACGGCTGCGACGGAAATCCTGAA
>PNJM01000017.1 GCA_013821865.1 Rhodocyclaceae bacterium | reverse complement strand
GCCACGGCCTCGATCCGGCCCGGCTGCAGCAGTTTGAGCGCGATGTTGCTCGGCGTCGCGCCGAAGATGTCGGTGAGCAGCAGCACCCCCTTGCCCGAATCCACCAGCCGCAGCATGTCGCGCGCCAGCGGCAGGGCATCCAGGGGGTCGTCCTGGCCGGAAACGCCAAGTTGTGCCAGCTGGGGCGGACGCTTGTTCAGCACATGGCAGGCGCACTGGACGAGAGACTCGCCCAGGCTGCCGTGGGTAATGAGGAAAATGCCGATCATGATCGCGACGGATGTTCTCCGTCCGATTGTAACCGATGCGCCGCACCGCTAGCGCAGGCAGATCGGCGCATCCAGCCCGATGGGGCGACGCACCATGCGATCAGCCTATTCGTCGTTCACGGCAGAATTTCGATCTTCATGTCGGCGGCGTTGATCGTGAGCCGTTCCCGCAATGCCGCCGTGACATGCATCACGCCCTTGTCGTCGATGAGCAGGACATGCTCGATGCCGAGGCGGCGCGCCATGTCGCGCCAATCCCGCAGCCCGGCGATGAAGATCGGCTTGCTCGCGGCGTCCGACAGGGCTCCGGCGCCGGGGCGCGGCGCGATCAGCACCGTCGCTGCCTGCGCCCCCTCGGCCGGCCGGCCGGTGCGGGGGTCGAGCAGATGGCAGTAGCGCTTGCCGTCCACTTCGAAATAGCGCTGGTAATCGCCCGAGGTGCCGATCGCCTCGCCGTCCTTCAGATCCAGCGTCGCCAGAGGGGTCGGAGCGCGCGGATGCTGGATGCCGACGCGCCAGGGCTTGCCGCCTTTCGAGCCGAGCGCCATGACGTTGCCGCCGATGTTGACCAGCGCGTTGCCGATGCCCTGGCTGCGCAGGATGGCCGCCGCGCGGTCGAGCGCATAGCCCTTGGCATAGCCGCCCAGGTCGAATTGCACGGCTCGGTTGCGGCTGGTCACGCGGTTGCTTTCGATGGCGAGATCGCTCATGCGCGGCTGCGCCCTGGCTGCCGCCTCGACCGCCTTCGCGTCGGGCAGGACCGGCCTGAATTCGTCTCCGTGGAAGCCCCACAAGCCCACCAGCTTGCCGATGGCGGGATTGAACAGCTGATCCGAGCTGGCCGCGATCGCCGCGGCGTCCGCGAGGATCGCGGCCAGCTCGGGAGAAACCGGGATGCCCTGCTCGCCGCGGGCGATGGACTCGTTCAGCGCCGTCAGTTCCGAGGGCTGCCAGGCATGCAGCAGGCGGTGCAGGCGGTCGAATTCACGCAAAACGGCCGACGCCGCGCCGCGTGCCCTGGTTTCCTCGACGCCATAGACCAGCACCTCGACGCGGGTGCCGAAGACGAAGGATTCCTGCTGGTGCAGCGGCGGTTCCCGACCGCAGCCAGCGAGCGCAAAAAAGCTGAACCACAGAGCGCACAGAGAAAACCCGGAAAGAGCTCTGTGTCCTCTGTGGTTCAAGATTTACATTCCTTTTCCAGCGCATCCATGAACATCCCCGCCACGCTGAACCCCGTCTGCTGCGTGATCTCGACGAAGCAGGTCGGGCTGGTGACGTTGATTTCGGTGAGGCAATCGCCGATCACGTCGATGCCGGCCAGCAGGATGCCGCGCTTCAGCAGGAGGGGCGCCAGCGCTTCGGCGATTTCGCGATCCCGCGCCGAGAGCGCCTGCGCCACCCCGGTGCCGCCGGCGGCGAGATTGCCGCGCGTCTCGCCCGGCCTGGGAATGCGCGCCAGGGCGTAAGGCACCACCTCGCCGCCGATGAGCAGGATGCGCTTGTCGCCCCTGGCGATGGCCGGGAGATGGCGCTGGGCCATGATGGTACGCGCACTGCAGCAGGTGAGCGTTTCGACGATGACGTTGCGGTTGGGGTCGTCGCGCCTGACGCGGAACACCTGGCTGCCGCCCATGCCGTCGATGGGTTTCAGGATGGCATCGCCCGTCGCATTGATGAAGGCCTGCAGCACCTCCGGCTCGCGCGCCACCACGGTCTCCGGAATGAACTGCGGAAACTCCAGGATGGCGAGCTTCTCGGAGTGGTCGCGCACCGCCCGCGGGTCGTTGAAAACCCGGGCGCCTTCGGCCTGCGCCCGCTCCAGCAGCCAGGTGGCGGCGATGTACTCGATGTCGAAGGGTGGATCCTGCCGCATCAGCACTGCGTCGAAGCCGGCCAGCGGCTGCTCGAGCGGCGCACCGGCTTCGAACCAGTCGTGGTGATCCTCGCGCACCGTCAGGCGCGAAGCGGCCGCCCGCACGGCGCCGTCACGCCAGGCGAGCGCCGGGCGCAGGACGGCCGACACCTCATGGCCGCGCCGCTGCGCCTCGCGCATCATGGCGACGCTGGAGTCCTTCCAGGCCTTGAGGTGTTCGAGCGGATCCAGAACGAACGCCAGTTTCATGCGATTTCCATCGGCGGTGCCGACAATTCCAGCTCGACGGCTGCCGCCAGCAGGGCCAGGCGCGCCACCACGCCGTAGGCGAAGAAGCGGTTGGGCGCCGCATCCGGCGCGCAGCACGGATCGGGCAGGGAGCAGCAGGTCTCGAAGGCCAGCGGTTCGAAGCGCATGCCGGGTGCGTTGAGATTCTCGTCGCGGCCGCGCTCGGTGTTGACGCGATAGAAGCCGCCGACGACGTAGCGGTCGATCATGTACACCACCGGCTCGGCCACGTTGCCGGAGAGGGTCTCGAACGTGTGCACGCCCTCCTGGATGATGACCTCGGTCACCTGCAGGCCTTCCTTCACCACCGCCATCTTCTTGCGCTGCTTGCGGTTGAGGTCGCGCACTTCGGCGGCGTCGCGCACCGTCATGATGCCCATGCCGTAGGTGCCGGCGTCGGCCTTGACGATGACGAAGGGCCGCTCCTTCACGCCGTACTGCCGGTACTTGGCGCGGATGCGCGTGAGCACCGTGTCGACATTGGAGGCCAGGCATTCCTCCCCCTGCCGTTCCTGGAAATTGATCTGGCCGCACACGGCGAAGTCGGGATTGACCAGCCAGGGATCGATGCCCATGGCCTGGGCGAAGTCGCCCGCCACGCGGTCGTAGGCGGCGAAATGGCGCGACTTGCGCCGCGTCTGCCAGCCGGCATGCAGCGGCGGGATGACGACCTGCTCGTGCAGGTCCTTCAGGATCTCCGGCACGCCGGCGGACAGATCGTTGTTGAGCAGGACGGCGCAGGGATCGAAGTCTTCCAGGCCAAGCCGGCCGTTCGAGCGCCTGAGGGGCTCCAGCACCAGTTTCTGGCCGTCGGGCAGGTCGATCGGCGTCGGCTGGGTGATCTCCGGGATCAGGCTGCCGATGCGAACATTGAGGCCGGTGTAGCGCAGGATTGCCGCGAGCTGGGCGACGTTCTGCAGATAGAACAGGTTGCGCGTATGGCTCTCGGGAATCAGCAGCAGATTCTTCGCCTCGGGGCAGATCTTCTCGATCGCCGCCATCGCCGCCTGCACGCACAGGGGCAGGAAAGCCGGGTTGAGGTTGTTGAAGCCGCCCGGGAAGAGGTTGGTATCCACCGGCGCCAGCTTGAAGCCGGCATTGCGCAGATCGACGGAAGTGTAGAAGGGCGGCGTGTGGTCGAGCCACTGGGCACGGAACCACTGCTCGATGGCCGTGCGCGAATCGAGGAATTTCCGCTCGAGATCGAGCAGCGGGCCGGTCAGTGCGGTGGTGAGGTGGGGAACCACGGGTAAGGTTTCCTGAATGTTGGAGCCGGCACGTCCAGCCCCGCGGAAATCGGAGTTCGATTTTAGCAGCTTGTCGGCCGGGAGCGGTTTCCACCGGTGGCCTGCCAGCGCGTTAGGGCCTGCTGTTACAGAAAAACAGTTTTGCGATGGGCCTCGACCTAAACTTCAAGCGTGCCGCCGATCATACTGAGATTCTGACCCCGCCGAAGGGGCCGCGGTCAGGCCGCCTGGGGCTGGCGCGCAAAGGGCGCAAACGCCTCCGGCAGCATGGCCGTCTCCAGGCTGCGCTGGGCGAACAGGAAGCGCCCGTCGCAAACGAAGCCCAGTTCATGCCAATCGACATCGTTCAGCATGCGGCATAACGTCTGCGTGTCGGCGCCCGGGTCGTGCGGGAAGAGGGCGAGGACGGCGCCGTCGTAGTTCCTGCAGGGGTGCAGGAAGAACGGCTGAGCATTGCGCGTCTTGCCGTTGACGTAGATGCGCGGCGCGGCGGAAACATGATGGCGCCGGCCCCACTTCCACCAGTTCGACTCGTCGAACTTCGCCACGCGCCTTGCCAGCAGGCGCTCCTTGAACTGCACCAGCCAGGGCAGCGGCGCATCGAAAATCATGCGCCGCAGTTCTCCTGTCTGCGCCGTGCGCGAGCAGACGAAATCCGCGTTGCCGAGATCAAAGTTGGCGAAGATGTCGTCGGCGCCGGAGACGGCGCCGACCTTGACGAAGAAGACGCCGGCCAGCGGCACGCTGTAGATGCCGCAGGTGAACAGCAACTGACCGCCGGCCAGGCGCATGCGTCGGCCGTCGCTCGTGCGGCGCGTCAGGTTGCCCTTCTCGAAGCGCCAGATGGCACAGTTGGGCAGGGCGCCGTCGAAGATGCGCGCATCCCCCAGCTCGACCAGGTCGGTGATGGTGCCCTGGTCGTGCAGCCAGACGTTGAGGCGCGCCGCGCCGGTGGCCTTGAGAAAGTCGCGCGGCGTGATGAAGATCAGCTCGCCGCCCGGCTTCAGGTGGCGCACGCACTTCTCGATGAAATGCAGGTACAGATTGGCGTGGCCGTCGAGCAGACGGGAGGCCAGCCGCAGCCGGCTCTCCGGCAGGATGTCGCGCGCCTTGACGTAGGGCGGATTGCCGATGATGGTGTCGAACTTCTCCGACTCGGGATAGGCGAAGAAATCGATGTTCAGCGCACCCGGCGGGCAATGGGCCGGATCCAGCTCGATGGCCGTGCAGCCGGGCAACCGCCTCGAGAAGGCGCCGTCGCCGCAGGCCGGGTCCAGCACCGAGCCCTCGTTGCGCCTCAGCGCCAGCATGGCCTCGACGATGGCCTGCGGCGTGAACACCTGGCCGCGCCGGGCAACATCCAGTTCGGCAGTTTTGGTCATGGCCGCATGAAGAGTAGAATGATGGGTTTTTCGCGCCTGGCAGCCGCCGGGCGCCGCGCGACAAGAGACAGGTCAGGCAGTGAGGTCAAGCAGTGCTTTCCACATTAAATATTACCATGCAGTTCGGGGCCAGGCCCCTGTTCGAGAACATCTCCGTCAAGTTCGGCGACGGCAACCGCTATGGCCTGATCGGCGCCAACGGCTGCGGCAAGACGACGTTCATGAAGATCCTCGCCGGCGTGCTGGAACCCTCCGCCGGCAACGTCTCGCTCGACCGCAACGAGCGCATGGCCTGGCTCAGGCAGGACCAGTTCGCCTACGAGGAGACGCGCGTGCTGGACGTGGTGCTGATGGGGCACGAGCAGATGTGGGCCTGCATGCGGGAGAAGGACGCCATCTACGCCAACCCGGAAGCAACCGAGGAGGATTATCTCCACGCCGCCGAGCTGGAGGCGAAGTTCGCCGAGTACGACGGCTACACCGCCGAGTCACGCGCCGGCGAGCTGCTGCACGGCGCCGGCATCCCGACCGAACAGCACAACGGCCCGATGAGCGCCGTCGCGCCCGGCTGGAAGCTGCGCGTGCTGCTGGCGCAGGCGCTGTTCTCCAACCCGGACATCCTGCTGCTCGACGAGCCGACCAACAACCTCGACATCAACACCATCCGCTGGCTGGAGCACGTGCTGAACGAGCGCGGCAGCACGATGATCATCATCTCGCACGACCGCCATTTCCTCAACCAGGTGTGCACCCACATGGCCGACCTGGACTATGGCCGCCTGACGATCTACCCCGGCAACTACGACGACTACATGGAAGCCTCGACGCAGGCGCGTCAGCAGCAGCTGAAGGACAACACCAAGGCCAGGGAGCGCGTCGCCGAGCTGCAGGATTTCGTGCGCCGCTTCAGCGCCAACAAATCCAAGGCGCGCCAGGCGACCAGCCGCGCCAGGCAGATCGAAAAGATCAAGATCGAGGACATCAAGCCGTCCTCGCGCCAGTACCCGTGGATCCGCTTCGAGGTGGACGAGAAGGAAAAACTGCACCGCCACGCCGTGGAAATCGAGGCCCTGACGCACGGCTACGACCGCGTCCTGTTCAAGAACTTCAGCACCACCATCGAGGCCGGCGAGAAGGTGGCCATCATCGGCGAGAACGGCGTCGGCAAGACGACTCTGCTGCGCTGCCTGGCCGGCGACCTGAAACCCGACGGCGGAAAGATCAAATGGGCGGAGAAGGCGCGCCCGGGCTACTTCGCCCAGGACCACGCTGCCGACTTCGCCGCCGACCTGCCGCTCGCCGACTGGATCAGGCAATTCACGCGCGAGGGCGACGACGAGCAGGTGGTGCGCGGCACGCTCGGCCGGCTGCTGTTCTCGGGCGACGAGGTGGGCAAGTCGGTGAAAGTCATCTCCGGCGGCGAACAGGGCCGCATGCTGTTCGGCAAGCTGATCCTGCAGAAACCCAACGTGCTGCTGATGGACGAGCCGACCAACCACCTCGACATGGAATCCATCGAATCGCTCAATACGGCGCTGGAGAAATACACCGGCACGCTGGTCTTCGTCTCGCACGACCGCGAGTTCGTCTCCTCGCTCGCCACGCGCATCATCGAGATCAGGCCGGATGCGGTCGTCGACTACCGCGGCGGCTACGAGGAATATCTCTCCAGCCAGGGCATCGAGGATTGACCTGAACGCACCGCCCGCCGGCCGGCTTTCCCGCTTCTGCTGCGGCTGGCCGGCTGGAAGGCGGTGCTGGAGTGGCCGCCCGGTCCCGGGGCGGTGATCCTTTTCTACCCGGGCAGCTATTTTTTCGCTTCCCGCTCCTCGGCCTTGCGCCGGCGCTTTTCTTCTCGCTGGCGGGCTTTCTCTTCGGCCTTGCGGATTTTCTTTTCCCGTTCCACGGCCTGCTCCCGGCGCCGCTTCGCTTCCGTCGCCGCGCGCGTCTTGCCCGCCTCCATCTTCCTGGCCTGGGCGGCCTCCCGCTCGGCCCGCTGCTTTTCGCGCTCGGCGGCCGTTTCCCGTTCGCGGGCGGATTGCTGTTCGGCCTCGGCCTGCTGCCGCTGCGCCTGCGCCGCGCGCTCGGCCTGCCTGGTCGCCTGCTCGCGGTGGCGGATGTCGCGCTCGATCCGGCGCGACTCCAGCTCCAGCTTATTCGCCTCGGCGACGCTCTTGTTGTAGTCCTTGTGCGCATCGTCGAGACAGGAAGACACCAGCGTTTTTTTCCAGCAGGCGGCGTCGGCCTCCCTGCGGCGCCCCTCGGCGGCAGCCTTCCGGCCGGCGGCCTGCTCCTTGAGCGACCTGGCGCGATCGAGCAATTGCCGCTTCTCTTCCGCGGAGATGGGAGCCTGCGGCAAATCGGCGGCAAAGACCGGGGATGCCGCAAGGAGCAGCAGGGCGAAAAAGCGCCTCATGTCGGACTCGATGAGCGGGGTTGCGTACAATAACGCGTTTCCCCTTTCGCCGGTTGAACCGATCCGGCCGTTTTCTTCGTGATACTTCTGCGCAACCTCACGCTCGCCCGCGCCGGCCGGCCGCTGCTGGAAGGCGTCAATCTCAGCCTGCATGCCGGCCAGAAAGTCGGCGTGACCGGCGCCAACGGCTGCGGCAAGTCCAGCCTGTTCGCCCTCCTGACGGGCGACCTGCACCAGGAGGCGGGCGACCTCGAGCTGCCGCCGCAGTGGGTGATCGCCCACGTCGCGCAGGACACGCCAGCGCTGGATACCGTGGCTCTCGACTACACGCTCGACGGCGATGCCGAACTGCGCCGCATCGAGGCGGCGCTGCGCGATGCCGAGGCGCGGCACGACGGCGAGGCCATCGCCCACCTGCACGACGACTACGGCCACATCGACGGCTACAGCGCCCGCGCCCGCGCCTCGGCGCTGCTGCACGGCCTCGGCTTCGCCGACGCGGAGTTCGACAAGCCGGTGGCGGAATTCTCCGGCGGCTGGCGCGTGCGCCTGAACCTGGCGCGCGCCCTGATGTGCCGCTCCGACCTGCTGCTGCTCGACGAGCCGACCAACCATCTCGATCTCGACGCCGTGATCTGGCTGGAAGGCTGGCTCAAGGGCTATCGCGGCACGCTGCTGATGATCTCGCACGACCGCGACTTCCTCGACGCCACGGTAGGGCACATCGCCCATATAGAGGGCCGCCGGCTCAAGCTGTACACCGGCAACTACAGCGCCTTCGAGCACGCCCGCGCCGAGCAGCTGGCGCTGCAGCAGGCCATGCACGACAAGCAGCAGCGCGAGATCGCGCACCTGAAGAGCTACATCGACCGCTTCCGCGCCAAGGCCACCAAGGCGCGCCAGGCGCAGAGCCGCATCAAGGCGCTGGCGCGCATGGAGGAGGTGACGGCGGCCCACGTCGACACGCCCTTCGAGTTCCGCTTCTTCGAGCCCGCGGGCAGCCCCGATCCGCTGCTGATGCTGGAGGATGCCGCCGCCGGCTATACCACAACAACAGAGGCTGGCACTAGCGGCGAGAGAATCGTCCTGTCCGGTCTCAACCTCACCCTGCGCCGGGGCGAACGCCTCGGCCTGCTCGGCCGCAACGGTGCCGGCAAGTCGACCCTGATCCGCCTGCTGGCGGGCCAAGCCGAGCCGCTTTCCGGCCACCGGCGCGAAGGCAAGGGGCTGAAGACCGGCTACTTCGCCCAGCACCAGCTGGAGCAGCTGCGCCCGGACGAGAGCCCGCTCTGGCACATGGTCCATCTCGACCCGCGAACGCGCGAACAGGACTTCCGCAACTACCTCGGCGGCTTCAATTTCCACGGCGACATGGCCACATCGAGGGTCGGACCGTTCTCGGGCGGCGAGAAGTCGCGCCTGGCGCTGGCTTTGCTCATCTGGCAGAAGCCGAATCTGCTGCTGCTCGACGAGCCGACCAACCACCTCGATCTGGAGATGCGCCACGCCCTGACGCTGGCCTTGTCCGAATACGAGGGCGCCATGGTGCTGGTGTCGCACGACCGGCACCTGCTGCGCACCACCTGCGACGGCTTCGCCCTCGTCTCCGACGGCGGCCTCCAGCCCTTCGACGGCGACCTGGACGACTACCGCAAGTGGCTCGATCAGTCCGCCGCCGCCGACAGACCCGCCAGGCCGAAAGGGCAGAGCCGGCGCGAGCAGCGG
The DNA here is from genome assembly GCA_013821865.1 of Rhodocyclaceae bacterium. Taxonomy (GTDB): domain Bacteria; phylum Pseudomonadota; class Gammaproteobacteria; order Burkholderiales; family Rhodocyclaceae; genus Desulfobacillus. The sequence goes on along the minus strand of PNJM01000017.1, from coordinate 8,047 downwards.
CAGCAGGAAGCCGGGGCACGCGGCAAGCCGGCGAATCCCGGCCACGAGAAACGCAACCCCGTGGCCCGCGAGATCGAGCGGCTGGAGCGCCGCATGGCGCAGCTCTCGGAGGAAAAGCGCGCGCTGGACGTCCGGCTGGCCGACCCGGCGATCTACGACCAGAGGAAGTCCCCGTGGGATCGGTCAACCGACAAGACGGCCGTCCGGAACAGCGCCAAACGCCAGGCCGAACTGGCACAGCAGCTGGCCGAGGCGGAGGGGCGCTGGCTGGTGCTGCACGAAGAACTGGAGAAGCAGCAGCAACTCAAACTCCGCTAGAATCAAGGCACCGGCAGCCAATTCCGACATCATGCACCCGCAACGCTGCTACACCCTGAGCGCTTCCTGCCCCGACCGCGTCGGCATCGTCGCCCGTGTCGCGACATTCATCGCCGACAACCGCGGCTGGATCCTGGAAACCAGCCACCACGCCGACGCCGACACCGCGCGCTACTTCATGCGCATCGAGATCAGGGCCGATTCGCTGGCCTTCGACCTCGGGGAATTGCGCCGCCGCTTCCGGCCCATCGCCGAGGAATTCCGCATGGACTGGCGCATCACCGACTCTGCGGTGAAAAAGCGGGTGGTGGTGCTGGTCTCTCAGCAGGAGCACTGCCTCTACGATCTCCTGGCGCGCTGGCAGTCGAAGGAACTGGACGTGGAGATTCCCTGCGTCATCTCCAACCACGAGACCTTCCGCGGCTTCGTCGAATGGCACGGCATCCCCTTCCACCACGTGCCGGTAACGGCGGAGAGCAAGGCGCAGTCCTGCGCCGAGGTGATCCGCCTGTTCGAAGAGGCGCGCGGCGACGTGATGGTGCTGGCGCGCTACATGCAGATCCTGCCTGCCGAGATGTGTGAGAAATACCCCGGCCGCATCGTCAATATCCACCATTCCTTCCTGCCGTCCTTCGTCGGCGCCAGGCCCTACCACCAGGCCTATCTGCGCGGCGTCAAGCTGATCGGCGCGACCTGCCACTACGTCACGCCGGAACTCGACGCCGGTCCGATCATCGAGCAGGACATCGTGCGCATCGATCACGGCGATTCGGTGGAAGACCTGGTGCGCTACGGCAAGGACATCGAGAAAGCCGTGCTGGCGCGCGGCCTCAGGTACCACATCGAGGACCGCGTGCTGCTCAACGGCAACCGCACGGTGGTGTTCAGATAAAGAAAACGGGCGCCCGAAGGCGCCCGAGCATGACCATCCAAGGGGGAAGGGTGGTCAGTGGTGGTAAGCGCTCTCGCCGTGGCCCGTGATGTCGAGGCCCTCGCGCTCTTCCTCTTCCGGCACGCGCAGGCCGATCACCACATCGACGATCTTGAAGGCGACGAAGGCCACCACGCCCGACCAGACAATGGTCGTGCCCACGCCGGTGAGCTGGATGATGACCTGGTCCATGATCGAGTAGCCGTCGGCGACCTTGTTGGCCACGTAGTCGTAGACCCCGGTGCCGCCCAGCGAGGGCGCAGCAAAGACACCGGTCAGCGTGGCGCCGAGGGCGCCGCCGACGCCATGCACGCCGAACACGTCGAGCGAGTCGTCGGCGCCGAGCAGGCGCTTGAGTCCATTCACGCCCCACAGGCAGATCACGCCGGCTGCCAGGCCGATGGCGATGGCGCCCATCACGCCGACGAAGCCGCAGGCCGGGGTGATGGCTACCAGGCCCGACACTGCGCCGGAGGCCGCACCGAGCATGGAGGGCTTGCCCTTCATCATCCACTCCGCCAGCATCCACGCCAGCGCCGCGCAGGCCGTGGCGACCCAGGTGTTGATGAAGGCCAGCGCTGCCGTGCCGTTGGCTTCCAGGGCTGAACCCGCGTTGAAGCCGAACCAGCCGAACCACAGCAGCGAGGCGCCGATCATGGTGAAGGTCAGGCTGTGCGGCGCCATCGACTCCTTGCCGTAGCCGATGCGCTTGCCGACCAGGTAGGCGCCGACCAGGCCGGCCACCGCGGCGTTGATGTGTACCACCGTGCCACCGGCGAAATCGAGCGCGCCTTTCTGGAACAGCCAGCCGGCCTTGGCCGTTTCGGTGGCAAGCGTCGCCGCATCCGTGATGGCGTCCGGGCCGGTCCAGAACCAGACCATGTGCGCGATCGGCACGTAGCTGAAGGTAAACCACAGCACCATGAAGGCCAGCACCGCGGAGAACCGGATGCGTTCGGCGAAGGAGCCGACGATCAGGCCGCAGGTGATGGCGGCGAAGGCGCCCTGGAAGGCGACGTAGATGAACTCCGGAATCACCACGCCCTTGCTGAAGGTAGCTGCCGCCGAATCCGGCGTGACGCCCCTGAGGAACAGCTTGTCGAGATTGCCGAAGAAGGCGTTCCCCTCGTTGAAGGCCAGGCTGTAGCCGTAGATCACCCAGAGCACGCTGATCAGCGAGAAGATGACGAAGACCTGCATCAGCACCGAGAGCATGTTCTTGGTGCGGACCAGGCCGCCGTAGAACAGCGCCAGGCCGGGAATCGACATGAGGATGACGAAGGCCGTGGCGACGATCAGCCAGGCCGTGTCGCCCTTGTTCGGCGCGGGCGCGGCGGCGGGTGCCGCAGGGGCAGCGGTTGCCGCGGCGGAGGCGGCAGCCGCCGGAGCGGAAGCGGCGGGCGCCGCGGAAGTTGCCGCGGGAGCGGCTTTCTCCTCGGCCAGCGCCGCGCCGCCGAAGCCGGCGGCGCAGGCCATCAGAACAATTGCAATGAACTTTCTCATGGCCTTCTCCCTAGAGTGCGTCCACGCCGGTCTCGCCGGTGCGGATGCGGATGACCTGCTCGAGGTCGAAGACGAAGATCTTGCCGTCGCCGATCTTGCCGGTGCTGGCCGACTTCTCGATGGCCTCGATGACCTGCTCCAGCAGCTCGTCCTTGACGGCCGCCTCGACCTTCACCTTGGGCAGGAAGTCCACCACGTACTCGGCGCCCCGGTAGAGCTCGGTATGGCCTTTCTGCCGGCCGAAGCCTTTCACTTCCGTGACGGTAATGCCCGACACGCCGACCGCGGCCAGCGCCTCGCGCACCTCGTCAAGCTTGAACGGCTTGATGATTGCGGTTACCAGTTTCATGTTCGCTCCTTGAGTACACGTGGATCAGAACGCCTTGCTGACCGACAGCGCGAGGCGGCTGCGGCCGATGTTCTTGCCGAAAGCGTTCATGTATGCGGTCGTGTCGCCATCCGGGGCGGCGTGCTTTGTGTTGGCATAGGTCCAGACCAGGCCGTAGGTAAACCCCAGAAACTCTTTCGTCACGCCCAGCTTGTAGTCCGTATAGTCGAAGAAATCGTTGTTGCCGCCGGAGGCTCCCCAATATACGGGGTTGGCGTTGCCCGGATAGTTTTGCCGACCGACGTGGGCCAGCACGGTATAGCCGCTATCGCCCAAAGGAATGCTCGCCGAGAGGTCAAGATAACTGCCCCCTTTTGAATCGATGACCCCGAAAGTATTGGTGCTGACCGCCTTGGAATACTTCAGCGACACCCACTTGTAGCCGAGGGAAGCGTAAACCTCGGTCGTATTGGGCTTCCGGTAGGCGCCAAGGTTTTCGTATCTGCCGGGGTAGTAGTAGCCCAGGATCCCGAGGTCGTAGGTCCAATCGTTTGCGAAGCTGCTCTTGAAGCCGCCGTAGATATCCCACTCCAGGCTGGCAGCGTTGCTGCCATTCGCCGTGTAGGGACCGCCCAATCCGCCGGGCGAAGCCAGCGACCGCGGATTGGAGGCAACACCGGCGTTTTGGTCCGTAAACCACGAAATGTTCGACAGCCATGTGCCGGCGTAAAGCCCGGACGAGTGGGAGTAGTCCAGTCCGCCCTGGAGCGCCGGTTTGCCGTTGGTCTGGGAGAGGCCCCGGAATACGTACTGGGTGACGAAGGCCACGTTCCCGGTGAGACTGTGATCCGACGGCGGAACGACGTGTTGTCCTTCCTTGTGCTGCGTGGTGGCGGGCGCGGGTTCAGTTTGCGCGCCGGCAACAGTTGGCAGCGAGAAAGCTCCGGCCAGTGCCGCAGCAAGCAGGGTCTTGCGCATGATCGATCTCCCAGGTTCAAACAATGAATGACAAAAAAGAAAAGCCCGCGGCTCTTTTTTGCATTAAGCGTGCCAACTCAACTTAGACTTATAAAACCGATAGTTGGGAAATGCGGTCAGGCGCCGCCAAGAGGGCGCGCACCATTTCGTCGCGTGGTTTTCGGGTACCGCACTATCCTGGTGCGGTTGGCTGGAAGCCTTTTCCCGCTGTGCTAAACTCGAATCGGATAGTCTCCCGCCTCATGCCATGCTGAATCCGAAAATCCTCGACGAATTCGCCGCAAAACTTTCCGAGATGCTCGCCGCCAGCCCGGCGAAGGATCTGGAGAAGAACGCCAGGGCGCTGCTCGGCAGCCTGTTCGCGCGGCTCGACTTGGTCACGCGCGAGGAATTCGATGTGCAGCAGCAGGTGCTCGCCCGCAGCCGGGAGAAGCTCGCCTCCCTCGAAGCGCGCGTCGCCTCGCTCGAAGCCCGCCCCGCCCGCGACGAAAACGGGGTTTCAGCGCAGGCTAACGAGAGCGAGGCGAACGTCAAGCGAAGCGGCCGAAGCCAAAAGGCCGAATAGGACGCCCCCTCCGCGCAGCTCCCGAGCGGCCGCGCCGTTGACGGCGCGAAGCCTTCGCCGCGGCCCGCACCCAGTCCGGGGAACCTGTGCCCCGCCCGGACGGTCGGAAGGAGGCCTTCCGCTGAAGGAAGTAGAATAAAAGTGGCATCGCCCGCAACGGATTACACCCGAACCGCCATCGCCCTGCACTGGCTGATCGCCCTGCTGATCTTCGGCATGTTCCCGCTTGGCATCTACATGGTGGACCTGCCGCTCTCGCCGCAGAAGCTGAAGATCTACTCCTGGCACAAGTGGGCCGGCGTCACCGTGTTCCTGCTTGCCGTCACGCGCGCGGCGTGGCGCGTTTCGCATCCGGCCCCTCCGCCGTCCGCCGCGATGCCGGCCTGGCAGCGCAGCGCCGCCAACGTCATCCACGCCCTGCTCTACATCCTGATCATCGTGGTGCCGCTCTCCGGCTGGCTGATGAGCTCGGCCAAGGGATTCCAGACGGTCTATCTCGGAATAATTCCCCTGCCCGACCTGTTAACCAAGGACAAGGCCCTCGGAGACGCCCTGGCATGGCTGCACCGCTTCCTCACCTTCACGCTGGGCGCGCTGGTCATCACGCACTTCACGGCCGCGCTCAAGCACCACCTGATCGACCGCGACGAGGTGCTGGCGCGCATGCTGCCGTTCCTTGGGAGAAAGAAATGAAACGCACAACCATCGTTCTGGCAATCGCGCTGGGAACGGCCGCCCCGGCATTCGCCCAGGCGGGGCCCCCGTCGGGATGGGGGGTGGACGCCGCCAGGAGCAGCATCACCGCCGTATCGCGCCAGATGAACGTGCCGGTCGAGGGCAGGTTCAGGCGCTTCACCGCCCAGGTCAGCTTCGATCCGGCCAGGCCGGCCGATGCGAAGGCGCAGGTCGAGATCGACATCGCCAGCTTCGATCTCGGCGCCGAGGAATTCAACCGCGAGGCGGCGAGGAAGGAATGGTTCGACGCAACCAGGTATCCGAAGGCGACCTTCGTCACCTCCGCCGTCAAGGCCGCCGGGCCGGGCCGCTTTGAAGCCGCCGGCAAGCTCACCATCAAGGGCAGGACGATGGATGTCGTCGCCCCCGTCAGCTTCAAGGCCGAGGACAACCAGAACGTCTTCGAGGGCATGGTGCCCATCAAGCGCCTGCAGTTCAACATCGGTGAAGGCGAATGGAAGGACACCTCCACCGTCGCCGACGAGGTGCAGATCAAGTTCCGCATCGTCGCGGCAAGGAAATGACCGCGATTACAATCAACCCGCACTGGAGATCACAAGCATGAAAATGAAAGCAATCGCCGCCGCCCTGGCGCTGGCCTCCGCCTCCGCCTCCGCCCAGACCTACAACGTCGAGCCGAACCACACCTATCCGAGTTTCGAGGCGGGTCACCTGGGTATTTCGGTCTGGCGCGGCAAGTTCACCAGGACCTCGGGCAGCGTCACGCTGGATCGCGCCGTGAAGAACGGCACGGTGGATATCGCCATCGATCCGGCATCGATCAGTTTCGGCCACGCCAAGCTGGAGGAGCACACCCGCAGCAAGGATTTCTTTAACGTGGAGCAGTTCCCCCAGATCACCTACAAGGGCAAGATCTCCAAGTGGAGCGGCGATGCGCCGGCTGCGGTCGAGGGCGAAATGACCCTGCTGGGCGTGACCAGGCCGCTCAACCTGACGATCAACTCCTTCAAGTGCATCACGCACCCGCTGCTGAAGCGCGAGGTCTGCGGCGCCGACGCCTCGGGCGCCTTCAAGCGCTCCGATTTCGGCATGAAGTACGGCCTGCCGCTGCACGGCGACGATATGAAGCTGGCGATCCAGATCGAGGCAATCAAGGCCGACTGAACACGGTCTTTCGTTCCCGGCGGGGGCGCTGCGGCGCCCCTTTTTGTTGCTGCTCGGCTACACTGCGCACTTTCGATATTCGAATTGCATCGTGTCGCTCGCCGTCCTGAAAAGTCGCGCCCTCGCCGGCATGGAAGCGCCGGAAGTCACCGTCGAGGTGCATCTCGGGCAAGGGCTGCCTTCCTTCAGCCTCGTCGGCCTGCCCGACACGGAAGTAAAGGAAGCGCGCGACCGCGTGCGCGCCGCCATCCAGAACGCGCGCTTCGATTTCCCGGCCAGGCGCATCACGGTGAATCTTGCGCCGGCCGACCTGCCCAAGGAATCGGGGCGCTTCGACCTGCCCATCGCACTCGGCATTCTCGTTGCGTCGGGACAGGTGAGCGGCAAGCGCCTGGCCGAACACGAATTCGCCGGCGAGCTTTCTCTCACGGGGGAACTGCGCCCGGTGCGTGGCGCGCTGGCCATGTGCCTGCGCGCCACAGGCGACAAGCGCAGTTTCGTGCTGCCCGTGGAGAGCGCCGCCGAAGCCGCACTGGTGCATGATGCGGACATCCTGCCGGCGAAGTCGCTGCTTGAAGTCTGCGCCCATCTCAACGGACAGCAGGTGCTTGCGCCCTACTCCGGAGCGCCGGCGGTTGTTGCGCCGGCCTATCCCGATCTCTCCGAGGTAAAAGGCCAGGCGCAGGCCAAGCGCGCGCTGGAAGTCGCCGCGGCGGGCGGCCACAGCCTGCTCATGATCGGCCCGCCCGGCACGGGCAAGTCCATGCTCGCCGCGCGCTTCCACGGCCTGCTGCCGCCGATGACGGACGCGCAGGCGCTGGAAGCGGCGGCCATCCATTCCCTGAACGGCGGCTTCCGGCTCGAGAACTGGAAGCGCCGCCCCTACCGGGCGCCGCATCATTCCGCCTCGGCGGCTGCGCTGGTGGGAGGGGGCAGCAACCCGCAGCCGGGCGAAATCTCGCTGGCGCACCACGGCGTGCTGTTCCTTGACGAGCTGCCGGAGTTCGAGCGCCGCGTGCTGGAGGCGTTGCGCGAGCCGCTCGAATCCGGCCATATCAGCGTCGCCCGCGCCGCGCGGCGCGCCGACTATCCTGCGCAGTTCCAGCTCGTCGCCGCCATGAATCCCTGTCCCTGCGGCTACCTGGGCCATGTCAACGGCCGCTGCCGCTGCACGCCCGACCAGGTGGCGCGCTACCGCGGCAAGCTGTCGGGACCGCTGCTGGATCGCATCGACATGACTATCGAGGTACCGGCGCTGGCGGAGGCGGAGCTGCAGGGAAAGGCCGATGGCGAATCCTCGGCGGCGGTGCGCGAACGGGCAGCGCGCGCCTGCTCGACGCAACTCGAACGGCAGGGCAAGCCCAACAGCCGCCTCGCCACGAAGGAAATCGACACGCTGTGCACGCCCGACGAGGCCGGCACGGCGCTGCTCAAGCAGGCCATCGCGCGGCTGAACCTTTCGGCCCGCGCCTACCACCGCGTACTGAAGGTGGCACGCACCATCGCCGATCTGGCCGGAGCCGAGCGCGTGGCCAGCGCGCACATCGCCGAAGCGATCCACTAC
>PNJM01000016.1 GCA_013821865.1 Rhodocyclaceae bacterium | reverse complement strand
CCTGCGACAGCATGCGCATCTGACCCGAGGCCGACGTGTAGGCCGCGCCGTGGGTGGCGGTGCGGTTGTCCACCCAGGCCACGAACGCCGTGACGACCAGGAAGAACACGAACAGGGTGCCGAGGCTCTGCAGCTGCTGCGCCACGGGCCGGTCGCCGATCAGCGGCAGCCTGAAGCGGGAGCCCTTGGCGGCGGCCTGCTGCAGGCTGTCCATGATCGTGCTCTGCGCGTCATCCACTGCCTTGTCGGCCTGGCGGGACGGCGATTGCATGATGGGTAGCTTGAACTTGAATGCCATGCTGATGTCTCCGGTTGTTCAGCGTGCTGTTCTTCGGATCATGAAATTCCGATGTCGAGAAAGTCCGGCTGGCTGAGCAGGTTCCTCAGGTTTAGCTTCTTCCACTGGCGCCCCTGCGGATCGGTGTATTGCTCGCCCACCCAGGGCCGCGTATCGGGCGTCGCCGCCCGGGGCTCGAGCTGCTCGAGGCTGCGCAGGCCGAGCGTGCGGCTGACCAGCAGGGCGCTGTTGATGCCCAGGCGGTTGCCGACCAGCAGCAGGCGGCTGTCGGCGTTCTGCGGCGTGCCCTCGCCGCCCTGGAAGGCGGAGAAATCGACCACGCTGTAGAGCGTGCCGCGGATGTTGGCCAGGCCGCAGAACCAGGGCTTGGTCAGCGGCACGGCGGAGAGAGGCATCAACGGCACGATCTCGCCCGAGTCGGAAAGATCCAGCAGCCAGTATTCGCGGCCGGCCTGCACGCCGAGCAGGGCGCGCGACGTCTCGCCCGCCTTGGCGCTGGTCAGGCGCTTGACCAGGGTTTCCTGGAACTCCCTCAGGCTGATCTTTTTGGCCATCTGCGGCTGGGGGATCAGCTGAACGCGGCGATTTTCTGCAGCAGCGCTTCCGGATCGATGGGCTTGACCATGTAGTCGTTGGCGCCTTGGCGCATGCCCCAGATCTTGTCCGTTTCCTGGCCTTTGCTGGTGCACATGATCACGGGAATGTGCTTGGTTGCCTCTTCCCGCGTGATGGTGCGCGTGGCCTGGTAGCCGTTCATGCCGGGCATGACCACGTCCATGAGGATCAGGTCGGGCATTTCGGACTTGGACTTGACGATCGCCTCCTCGCCGCTCTCGGCGGTAACCACGTTGTAGCCCTTCTTGCTGAGCAATTCGTTGAGTGCGTGGCGCTCGGTGGGGGAGTCGTCGACGATGAGAATTTTCTTGACTGGCATTGCGATACCTCTTGATTGATTACGTAACGCGCTGCGCCACATGGGCGGCAACGGCCTTGAGCAGGCTGTCCTTGGTAAATGGCTTGGTCAGGTATTCGTCCGACCCGACCATGCGGCCGCGCGCCCGGTCGAACAGGCCATCCTTGGAGGACAGCATGATGACCGGGGTAACGCCGAAGCGGAGGTTCTTCTTGATCAGCGCGCAGGTCTGATAGCCGTCGAGGCGCGGCATCATGATGTCGCAAAAGATGATGTCGGGATGGTGGTCGGCGATTTTCGCCAGGGCGTCGAAGCCGTCTTCCGCCAGCACGACCTGGCAGCCGGCCTGGACCAGAAAGATTTCGGCGCTGCGGCGGATGGTGTTGCTGTCATCAATCACCATCACCTTGACGCCGCCGAGATTCACTGCTTCCCCCACTCCGCCTCCTCAAGCCCGGCGCGCTGGAATTTGCCAACGAGTATGCATCGCGCAGCCGTCGCCACTACTATACCGCAAAACAGCGACTGTCCTGCCCCGTCTCCCGCGACGCAACGACCGGCGGCGCGCCTGCCGGGACAGGCGGCGGGCCAGTCAGATTTCAACCAGTTCGAAGTCCTCCTTGCGCGCGCCGCATTCCGGACAGGCCCAGTTGGGCGGCACATCCTCCCAGCGCGTGCCGGGCGGGATGCCTTCCTCCGGAAGGCCCTTCTCCTCGTCGTAGATGAAGCCGCAGATCAGGCACATCCAGGTCCGGTAGGGTGCGGCGGGCGCCGTCATTGGCTCGATCTCGGTTAAAATCGGCGCAGTCTACCCCAATTGCCTGCGGCCACGCCAGCCGAAGCCCCACATGCCCCAAGATCCCCAGGACCTCATTCCGCCCATCGTGATGGTCTTCGCTGCCAGCGATCCCTCCGGCGGCGCCGGCCTGCAGGCCGACATCATGACCCTCTCCAGCATGGGCTGCCATCCGCTCTCGGTGGTCACTGCGATCACGGTGCAGGATTCGGCCGGGGTCGAGGACGCGCTCGCCATCGACGCCGACTGGGTTTCCGACCAGGCCCGAGCCTTGCTCGAGGACATGCCGGTGGCCGCCTTCAAGATCGGCATGCTGGGCAGCGTGGAGAACATCGCCGCCATCGCCGAAATCGTTTCCGACTACCCCGAGATCCCGCTGGTGTTCGATCCGGTGCTGGCCTCGGGCCGCGGCGACGAGCTGGCCAGCGAGGAGATGATCTTCGCCATGCGCGAGCTGCTGCTGCCGCAGACCACCATCCTCACGCCCAACAGCCTGGAGGCGCGCCGTCTGGCGCAGGACGAAGGCAATGACGATGACAATCCGGACCTGGCAGAATGCGCCCGCCGCCTGGTCGGTGCCGGCACCGAGTTCGTCCTCGTCACCGGCACCCACGAGAACACGGCCCAGGTCGTGAACACCCTCTACGGCGACCACGGCAGGATCCGCGCCGACGCCTGGGAGCGCCTGCCGGGCAGCTACCACGGCTCGGGCTGCACCCTGGCCTCGGCCATTGCGGCGAACCTCGCCAACGGCCTGGACATCCCCGAGGCGGTGCGCGACGCCCAGGACTACACCTGGCAGGCGCTCGCCAATGCATTCCGTCCGGGCATGGGCCAGTATCTGCCCGACCGCTTCTTCTGGGCGCGCGAACCCGAGCCCGAGGATGAACCTTAAGGGTCTGTACGCAGTCACCCCTGACCTGGCCGATACCGCCGATTTGCTCCGGCGCGCAAGGCTGGCTCTCGAGGGGGGCGCCCGGCTGCTGCAATACCGCAACAAGACGGCCGAAGCCGCGCTGCGCCGCGGGCAGGCGGCCGCACTGCTGCGGCTAAGCCGTGATTTCGGCGCCCGGCTTCTCGTGAATGACGACCTGGCGCTGGCGCTGGAGATCGGCGCCGACGGCGCCCATCTCGGCCGCGAGGACGGCGATCTGGCCGCCGCTCGCGCCGTTCTGTGCCCGGGGAAAATCCTGGGCGTGTCCTGCTACAACGAAATGGAACGGGCGCGGGAAGCAAAGCGCATCGGCGCCGACTATGCCGCCTTCGGCAGTTTCTTCGCCTCGGCGACCAAGCCCGGCGCGGTGCGCGCCCCGTTCGAGCTGCTGGCGCAGGCAAAGCGCGAGCTCGGCCTGCCGCTGGCTGCCATCGGCGGCATTACTCTGGACAATGCGCCGCAACTCGTCGGCGCCGGCGCCGACCTGCTCGCCGTGATCAGCGATCTGTTCGAGGCGGCGGATATTCGCGCCCGGGCCTCAGCCTACACGCAACTTTTTGCCGAGAATCCACCATGACCCGAAACGAAGAACTTTTCGCCCGTGCCCGGAAAACCATTCCCGGCGGCGTCAACTCGCCCGTGCGCGCCTTCCGCTCGGTGGGCGGCACGCCGCGTTTCTTCGCCTCTGGCTCCGGCGCCTACGCCTGGGACGCCGACGGCAAACGCTACATCGACTACGTCGGTTCCTGGGGTCCGCTGATCCTCGGCCATGCCCATCCGGAGGTAGTGCGCGCCGTGCAGGAAGCCGCCGCGCGTGGACTGTCCTTCGGCGCGCCGACCGAAGCCGAGGTCGAGATGGCCGAGCTGCTGGCGCAACTCTTGCCGAGCATCGAGCTGGTGCGGCTGGTCAGTTCGGGCACCGAGGCCACCATGAGCGCGATACGTCTCGCGCGCGGCTTCACCGGGCGCGACGCCTTCATCAAGTTCGAGGGCTGCTACCACGGCCACGCCGACAGCCTGCTGGTGAAGGCCGGCTCCGGCGCGCTGACCTTCGGCCAGCCCAATTCGGGCGGCGTGCCGGCCGACCTCGCCGCGCACACGCTGGTGCTCGACTACAACGACACGCAGCAGCTGGAAGATACGTTCAGGAAGGCCGGCGACAAGATTGCCGCCGTGATCGTCGAACCGGTGGCAGGCAACATGAACCTCATCGCACCCAGGCCCGGGTTCCTCCAGGCCATGCGCCGGCTATGTACGCAACACGGTGCGGTGCTGATATTCGACGAGGTGATGACCGGCTTCCGTGTCGGCCCGGCCTGCGCCCAGGGGCTGTTCGGCATCACGCCGGACCTCACCACGCTGGGCAAGGTGATCGGCGGCGGCATGCCGGTCGGCGCCTTCGGCGGCCGGCGCGACATCATGGAGAAGATCGCGCCGCTCGGCCCGGTTTATCAGGCCGGCACCCTGTCGGGCAGCCCCGTGGCGGTGGCCGCAGGCCTGGCGACATTGCGTCTGGTGTCCCAGCCGGGCTTTTATGACTCGCTTGCCGCCAAGACGCGCCGGCTCACCGACGGCCTCGCGGCGGAAGCGAAGCAGCAAGGTGTTGCCTTCAGTGCCCAGGCGGTGGGCGGCATGTTCGGCATCTACTTCAGGGCCGCGCCCCCGACCAGCTACGCCGAGGTGATGCAATCCGACAAGGAGGCGTTCAACCGCTTCTTCCATGCCATGCTGGAAAAAGGCGTCTATCTCGCCCCTTCGGCCTTCGAGGCCGGCTTCGTCTCGGCGGCGCACTCGGATGCGGACATCGCCGCCACCTGCGCGGCGGCGGCAGACGTGTTCTCAAGTTTCTAGGTTGAAATGCCGATATTCGATGCAGTAGCCTTGATCCATCCCAAGGCACCCCAATTTCCCCTGCATGAAAATGTCGCGCATGAAGACGATTCCCGTCCTGCAGCTGTCTGAATCGAATCGCGCCGCGCTGCGGCGGCACTTCCTGGCACTGACGCCGGAGGATCTGCGCCTGCGTTTCGAGCATGTCATCTGCCAGGAGTCGCTGCTGAGATACGTGGATTCCATCGACTTCGACAGCGACGCGGTATTCGGTGTCTTCGACGAAAACCTGGAGCTGGCCGGCGCCACTCATCTCGGGCTGCGTGGCGATGCCGCCGAGTTCGGCGTTTCCGTCGTGCCCGGCCATCGCGGCGAAGGCATCGGCACGGCGCTCTTTCGGCGCTCGCTGGAATACGCGCGCAACCACGCCGTTCACACGCTGTTCATGCACTGCCTCAAGGAAAACGCGGCGATGATGCACATCGCCCGCAAGTCCGGCATGGAGATCGTGCTGGATTCGGCCGAGGCCGAGGCCCACCTCAAGGTGCCGCCGGGCAGCACGGCCAGCCTGACGCGCGAACTGTTCGGCGAACGCGTCGGCCTGTTCGATCTGGCGCTGAAATCCCACTTCCTCGCCGCCCGCACGATCGCGGAGGCAATGGCCGAGGCGGCCGGCAAGATCGCCCATCCGGCCGGCTGACCGTCTGTCGCGCCGCCTTCAGAGCAGGAAGAGGGTGGCCAATCCCAGGAAAATAAAGAAACCGCCGCTGTCGGTGACGGCGGTGATCATCACGCTCGCCCCCACCGCCGGATCGCGCCCCAGTTTCTGCATGGTCATGGGCACGGCCACGCCCACCACGGCCGCCAGCATCAGGTTCAGCGTCATCGCCGCGGTCATCACGAGGCCCAACGGGATGCTCCGGTAAAGCCCCCAGGCAACCAGGCCGAGCATGCCGCCCCAGATCAGCCCGTTCAGCATGGCCACGCCGATCTCCTTGCGGAACAGGCGGCGCGCGTTGTCCGCCTGGATCTGGCCCAGCGCCAGGGCGCGCACGATCATGGTAATGGTCTGGTTGCCGGAATTGCCGCCGATGCCGGCGACGATGGGCATTAGCGCCGCCAGCGCCACCAGCTTCTCGATCGAGCCCTCGAAGGCGCCGATGACGCGCGAGGCAATGAAGGCCGTCACCAGGTTGACGGCCAGCCAGGCCCAGCGGTTCCTCACCGAGTCCCACACGGAGGCGAAAATATCCTCCTCTTCTCGCAGGCCGGCTTGCGACAGGCGTTCGCTCTCGGATTCCTCGCGGATGTAGTCGACAACGGCGTTCACCGTGACGCGGCCGACCAGCCGGTTCTGCTTGTCCACCACCGGCGCCGAAACCAGGTCGTAGCGCTCGAAGGCCTGGGCCGCGACTTCCGCCTTGTCGTCCGGCTCCAGGGTCAGCGGCTCGGCGACCATGATGTTGGAGACCATCTCGTCGGGATCGGTGACAAGGAGAAGGTTCAGGGGCAGCGCACCCTGCAGGCGCCCGTCGCGGTCGACGACGAACAGCTGGTCGGTATGGTCGGGCAGTTCGTCGAAGCGGCGCAGGTAGCGCAGCACCACCTCCAGCGTGACGTCCTCGCGCACCGTCACCGCCTCGAAATCCATCAGCGCGCCGACCGAATCCTCGTCGTAGGACATGGCCTCGCGCAACTGTTCGCGTTCCTCCACCGAGAGGGCGCGGAACACGTCCCGCATGACCTCGTTGGGCAGATCGGGCGCGAGGTCGGCGATCTCGTCGGTGTCGAGCTGCTCGGCCGCGGCGACCAGCTCGTGCGAGTCCATCGCCTCGATGAGGGTCTCCCGCACCGCATCCGAGACTTCCAGCAGGATGTCGCCGTCGCGTTCGGTCTTGACCAGGTCCCAGACGAACAGGCGCTCGTCGAGCGGCAGCGCCTCGAGGATGTAGGCGACGTCGGCCGGGTGCAGTTCGTCGAGCTTGTTGCGCAGCTCGGCGATATGCTGCTTGTGCACCAGGTTCTCGACCAGCTCATGGCGCGGCATCTCCTGCCGATGCACCAGCCCTTCCACAATGCGATGGCGCGCCAGCAGAACCTGCACTTCGCGCAGGTTCTGCTGAACGTCTTCGCTATGGCGGATCTCTTCGCGGGTTTCTTCGCTTTGGGCCATAATCGCGCTGGCCTGGTTGCACGTAGCGGGAAAAGCGAAATTCTAGGTGTTTTGTTCCGCCAACGCGACAAGAAATACGCCCTTGGCAAGATAGAAATCGATGACCCGCCTGCCCGTCGCCGTCCCCACCCGCCTGCCGGCCCGCCTTGTGCCCAACCGCTGGGACATCGTGCTGCTGCCGCTGGTGGTGGGCCTGCTCTTCCTCCTCGCCTGGGGCAGCGGGGAAATGGCGCAACCCTTCCAGCCCGGCGAGCCCATCGCCATCTCGCTCGATCCGGCCAACCTGCCGGAATACGCGCTGCGCACCACGCTGCGCATGGCAGCGGCGATGCTGGCCTCGCTGGTGTTCACCTTCGTCTATGCCAGTCTGGCGGCGAGGAGCGAACGCGCCGGCCGCATACTCATTCCCCTGCTCGAGTTACGCAGCGTCGGCAAGACGTTCGCCGCCGGCGAGACGAACGCCATCACGGTGTTGCAGGACATCAGCCTGCAGATCCGTCCCGGCGAGATCGTCGCCCTGGTCGGCCTGGACGGCTTCGAATCGGCCTACCCGAAGGAACTGTCCGGCGGCATGCGCCAGCGCGTCGGCTTCGCCCGGGCGCTGGTGGTCAACCCCGATCTGCTGCTCATGGACGAGGCGTTCTCGGCACTCGACGTGCCGACCTCCGAGACGCTGCGCAACGACTTGCTCGACCTTTGGCTGGAGCGGCAGATCCCGACCCGCGCCATCGTCATGGTGTCGCACAACATCGAAGAAGCGCTGCTCATGGCCGACCGGGTGATCGTGCTCGACAGCAACCCGGGCCGCATCAAGGCCGCCTGGAGATGCTGGATTTCGCACGCACCTCGAATCGGCGCGTCGAACTGACGCCGCACGGGAAAGCCTTCGTGGAAGCCGACATCCTGCGCCGCAAGATGATCTTCGGCGAGCACCTGCTGCACCACGTGCCGCTGGCGGCGCACATCCGCCGCGTGCTCGACGAGCGGGCCAGTTCGCGCGCGCCGCACAGCCGCTTCCTGCGCGAGCTGGAGGATTACCTCACCGAGGACGAAGCCGAGCGTGTGCTCGACGTCATCATCGACTGGGGCCGTTATGCCGAGGTCTTCGCCTTCGACACCCACGCCGCCCTATTCAGTCTGGAAAACCCGGGTGGGGAGGATGAGGTCGCCTGATCGGCCGCATCAAGGGACCACGACCGCGTTCATGCGGCCGAGGATCACCTGGGTGCGCGAAGCGATGTAGGGAGAGTTCGACAGTCGCCCGAGCTTGCGCGGATTGGGCAGCAGCACGGCGAGCCGCGCCGCCTGCTGCGCGTTGAGGTCCGTCGCCGGAATGCCATAGTAGAGGCGGGCGGCGGCCTCGGCGCCGAAAACGCCGGGGCCCCATTCGACCACGTTGAGATAGATCTCCAGGATGCGCTGCTTGTCCATCACGGTCTCCAGCATGAGGGTGATGACCGCTTCCTGCGCCTTGCGCCAGGGCGTCTTTTCGCTGGAGAGAAAGAGGTTCTTGGCGAGTTGCTGGGTGATGGTGGAACCGCCGGCGACGACCTTGCCTTTTTTCTGGTTCTTTTCCAGCGCCTTCTGGATGCCTTCCCAGTCGAAGCCCTCGTGGTCGAGGAACTTGGCGTCCTCCGCCGCGATCACCGCGCGCTTGAGGCTGTCGGAGATGCGCTCGTAGGGCACCCACTGCTGCTTCAACTCGGCTTTTGGATTCTTCCCGCGCAACTCGTCCAGACGCATGGACATGAAGCGCGTGCCGGAGGGATTGGCGTATTTCCAGTACACCACCCAGCCGAAATACCAGCCCTGCCAGGCGAGAATGATGAGGATGAGCGCGGCCAGCGTGCGCCGGGTCCATTGCCAGAACAGCTTCATCCTGCGCGCAACCCGGCCAGGACCGGCGCCGTCGCGGGCCGCACGCCGCGCCAGAGGAAGAAGGATTCCGCCGCCTGCTCGACCAGCATGCCGAAGCCGTCGGCCAGATGCGCCGCGCCCTGGGCCCGGGCGGCGCGCAGGAAAGGCGTCAAGCCTTTCCCGTAAACCATGTCGTAGGCCAGGCTGCCCGGGGCATAAATCCCTTGCGGCAGCGCAGGCGCCTCGTCGGCGAGGCTCGCCGCCGTGGCATTGATGGCGAGATCGAACTGCCGGCCGGCCAGTTCGTCGAAGCCGCAGGCATCGACGGGGCACGCGCCCGCCGACGGAGCGAATTCCAGCTGCAAAGCGCGTGCCTTCTCCACCGTGCGGTTGGCGAGGGTGAGCGACGCCGGCTGCTGCTCCAGCAGCGGCAGGATCACGCCGCGCGCCGCGCCGCCGGCGCCGAGCAGCAGGATGCGCTTGCCGGCAAGCCCGAGGCCGAGATTGCGCCCGAGGTCGGCGACGAGACCGAGGCCGTCGGTGTTGTCGCCGTGGATGCCCCGCGCGGAAAAGACCAGCGTGTTCACCGCCTTCGCCGCCTCGGCCCGCGCCGAGCGCGTGGCGGCGAGCCGATACGCATCGAGCTTGAACGGCACGGTGACGTTCATGCCCTTGCCGCCGGCCGCGATGAAGGCGCGCACCGCCTGCTCGAAGCCGTTCGCCGGCGCGAGGATCGCCTCGTAGGTCAGATCCTGCCCGGTCTCGCGCGCAAAGGCGGCGTGGATCTGCGGCGATTTCGAGTGCGCGATGGGGTTGCCGATGACGGCGTAGCGGTCCGTCATGATGGAATCATTCAGACCTGATCTGGTCGGCCTTGGTGAACACCCAGGTGCGGGCGAAGGCAACGATGTCGGTCTGACGCTTCAGTTCCGCCGAAAAACTGCCGTAAGGCGCCGCCATGCGCACGATGCGCAGCGCCGCTTCGTCGAGAATTCTGTGGCCGGAGGAACGCTGCACCTCGACGCGCTCGAGGTTGCCGTCGCTCTTGATCTCGACGTAGAGCAGCAGGTTGCCGTAGAGCCTGCCCTTGGCCGCTTCGGGGTAGTTGAGGTTGCCGATGCGCTCGACCTTCTGGCGCCAGTCCTCGAGATACTGCGCGGCTATGTATTCCTCGGTGCGCGCGCCGATGAACTTCTTGCGCGGCCGCTTGTTGTACTCCTCGATCTGGCGCTCGATCTGGGCTTCCATGCGGGCGATGGCCCGGGCGCTCTGCGCCAGATCCAGGCCGCTCACGCCGGCCTGCTCGGGCTGCTGTTCGCTTTTCGCCGCATCGGCCTGAATGGTTTTCCTGCTCCTCGCCTGCGCCAGCAGCTTTTTCTGCTGCACTTCCAGTTCCTGCACGCGGCGCTGCGCCTCCATCAGGTTGTCGCCTGGCTGGACCTCCCGCTTCGCGGGCAGGAACGTCTTGGCGCGCCGGTTCTCGTCGGTGTTGCCGCCGCCGTCGAGATTGGCCTGGGCCTTCGCCTGCGCATCGGAGGGCTTGCGCGCGCTCTTGCTGTTGACCAGCACGACCTCGAGCGTGGCGTCCCTGGCCCGCTTGAGCGCGTCGGGGAGCTTGAAGTGAATGGAAAGGACCACGGCGTGGAAGAAAAGCGAGGCGATCAGCGCCAGGGTGAAGCCACGGCTGGCCGGGTCCATGCGCGCAAGCCAGGCCGGCCAGGCCATTCTCATAGCCGCTGTTTGACGAAGCGAAGCAACCGTGCGCTCAGGCATGGAGCCGGATTTTACTCCGGAATCGCCTCGTCATCGAAGACTTCGACAGCGGCTCCGAGTGTCTCCAGATAACGACATTGCGCTTCCAGGTCGAGGAGGTCGATGCCCGAAACCGCCACGCTGACCCGGGTGCGCGGGTCGCAGGCCGGCAGCGAAGGGCAGCGCAGGAAAAGCGGGGCGCGTTCCAGGCGCACCAGGCTCTCGCGCACGACGCGCGCCGGCGTTACCGCGACGTTTTCCTGAACCAGCCAGCGCAGGCACCAGTAGCGCTCCATGTTGCGCTGGAATTCGGCGTAGGCGGCATAGGTGATCTCGAAGTCGCGCATGGCCGAGAGCAGGGCCTCCGAGCGCGCCGTGAACGCAGGCGCCTCGCCGGAAAGATGGGCCAGCAGTTGCCACTGGTTCAGCAGATCGACGTAGCGGCGCAGCGGGGAACTCGACCAGGCATAGCAATCCACCCCCAGGCCGTCGTGCGCCGCCGCGGCGGTGGTCATGCGCACCTTGCCGTTCGACTGGGCCCGGTAGATGGCGGCAATGCCGGCGTCGGCCAGCAGCCTGCCCCAGGTCGAATTGGCGGCGATCATCAGTTCCGCCACCAGCTTGTCCAGCGGCGAACCGCGCTTGCGCTCGACGATGTCGACGCGTCCCTCGGGCAGCGCCCAATCCACGT
Organism: Rhodocyclaceae bacterium; assembly: GCA_013821865.1. Taxonomy (GTDB): domain Bacteria; phylum Pseudomonadota; class Gammaproteobacteria; order Burkholderiales; family Rhodocyclaceae; genus Desulfobacillus. The sequence continues at coordinate 6,486 of PNJM01000016.1, read as the reverse complement.
AAAAGCTGAACTCCGTCATGCCCTGGTTGGCCGAAGGCTTGCCGCGGCCGGCTTCCAGCACGGTGGCCAGTTCCCACAGCAGCGTGAGCTCGCGCTTGTACTCGAAATCCGGGCCGCCCTCGGCCAGTGTCTTCTCGTTGAACACCGGCTCGATGTCGTGGTGACGCAGATTGGCCGCCACCGGCACGCGTTCCACGCGGGACTCGCTGCCGCGCAGGATGAAATCGGATGCCACGTCGAGATAGAGCGACAGCGCCGGACACTCGCGCCCGGCCGAGAGCGTGAAACGCTCGACCACCTCGTCCGGCAGCATGGTGATCTTGCGCCCGGGCATGTACACGGTGGACAGCCGGCCGCGGGCGATGGCGCCGAGCGGCGAGCCCGGCCGGATGCCGAGACCCGGCGCGGCGATGTGGATGCCGATGCGCCAGCCGCCATCCGCCAAAGGGGTTACCGAAAAGGCATCGTCGATCTCGGTGGTGGCGGCGTCGTCGATGGAGAACGCTTGAACTGCCGCTCGCGGCAGTTCAAGCGTTCTCCCCATCAATGAGCCATCCCCCCGGCCCCCTTCCCCGGAAAGGGGGTGACCATCCGGGCGCTGCGCGCCAGGGGTGTAAGCAAGGACGGGCACCTCGAACTCGCCGAAGCCGGTGCCTTGAGGAAAATGCTCGGACAGGAAGCGGTCGAAATGATAGTCGTGGCTCGAAGGAATGGCGCCGCAGCGCGCCAGAAGATGCGCGGCCGACAGGTGCACCTCCTCGCAGGCCAGTTCCAGCGCCTTGGTCTCGCCGCGGTTGCGGTCCGGTTTGTAGAGGAGCTGCCTGAGCAGCGGCGGAAACTCGGCCGGCAGTTGCCCGGCCTTCAGCTCGCCCGCCATGCGCTCGATGGCCAGCGCCTGCTGGCGCTTCTTTTCCAGCCCGGCCAGCGCCGCCTTGAGGATGTCCGGCGGCGCCTTGCGGAAGCGCCCTTTGCCCTTGCGGTGGAAATGGATCGGTGCCGCATGCAGGCGGAGCAAAATGGCGGCGGCTTCGACCGGCTCGGGAGCGCGGCCGAAGTACTCGCGCGCCAGTTCGTCGAAGGAGAACTCGCCGTCGCCGCATACCTCCCAGAGAAACTCCGCTTCCATGCCTTCGGCATCGGCCTCGGCGCGATCGAGCAGGTCCGCGGCGGACGGCTGGGCGAAGCGCAGCAGCACGTTGGCGGCCTTGACCTTGACGCGCTTGCCGCCGGGCAGCTCGACCTGGAGCGAGGTCACGTTGTCGGCGAGGACGGCGCCGGCCTTGAACGCGCCGTCCTCTTCAAACAGGACATTCATTGGGGAAAATCAGGCAGGATGCGGGGTTGCAGCCCGCATTATACCCTTCGCCCGGCGGCGATCAGGACTTCGCTCTCCGGCACATAGCCTTCGCCTTGCCGGCAGGGCGCCAGTTCCTGCGCCACCTCGCGGCCCAGCCGCTCGAGGGTCTCCGCCGGCAGGCGCGACAGGCCCGCCGCCGCGCCGCCGGCGAGATCGCGGAAGGCCTGCCAGTAATCCTGGGACGAGGCAAAGGCGCAGCTGAGCGTGTGGGCATGCAGTTCGACGTCCGTGAATCCCGCCGCCTCCAGCGTCTGCCGCAGCAGGGCCGGCTGGCCGAAGCGGAAGGGCGACAGGCGTTCCGCCTTCGGCGGCGGCAGGATGCGCCGGATGCATTGCAGGGCGCAGGATACCAGCGGCACCCGCGCCGCCTCGCCCCACACCGAGAACACCACGCGGCCGCCGGGCCTGAGCACGCGCTTCATCTCCGCCAGGGCACGCGGCACGTCGGGAAAGAACATCAGGCCAAGGCCGCACAGGATGCGGTCGAAGGCGCCATCCGGGAAACACAGGCGCTCGGCGTCCGCCGCGGCGAAGCCGATGCACCCGTTTTTTTCCTCCTGCGCGCGCAATTGGCCCTCGCGCAGCGCCAGCTCGGCGATGTCGCCCGCCACCGCCAGGCCGCCCGCAATACGCCCCGCCGCCTCGCGGGCCAGGATGCCCGGGCCACTGGCCAAGTCGAGCACGTACTGGCCCGGCCTCAGGTCGCCCGCATCGAGCAGGGCGGCGTTGAGGCCGGCGCGCAAATCCGAGCCGGCCGCATAGCGTGCGGCGATGAGGTTGTAGCCGGCGCGCTCTTCGCGCTTGAAGCGGGCGGGATCGAAGCTCACGGCCGCAGCCCGGCGAATCGCAGGATCGTGTCCATGTAGTCGCCGAAGCGTGTGAAGCTGTGGTCGCCGCCTTCGAGCACCACTTGGCGGCAGCCGGCGTACTTCGCCACCGCCTGGCGGTAATCCAGCACCTCGTCGCCGGTCTCGGCGAGGAGCAGGAAGTTCTCCGGGTGCGAGAGTTTCGGCGCCTCGATGGCGCGCAGCTCGTCGATGTATTCCGGCCGGAAGTCAAACATCTCGCCGGTATACAGGTTGGTCTGCGGGCCGACGAACTCGGCGAGCGAGAGATGCGCCACCACCGCCGGATTGATCGGCACCGCCCTGAGGCCATGCTTTTCGGCGAGATAGGTTGCGTAGTACCCGCCCAGCGAACTGCCGACGACCGTGACCGGCGTCGCGCTCGATGCGATCTGCGCCTCGGCCAGGGCGATCGCCTCGCGCGGCGAAGCGGGCAACTGCCCGCACCAGAACAGATGGCCGAAGCCGAGCGCCTCCATGTGCGCCTTGAGCCGGCGCGCCTTGTTCGATTGCGGCGAGGAACGGAAGCCGTGCAGATAGACGATCACGACAGCCTCAGGGATTCGTCCAGTCTACGACGCCGGTATAGGCGGTGGCGATTACCACCAGGCCGAAGACGATGCGATACCAGGCGAAGAAGCTGAAGTCGTGCGTGCTGATATAACGCAGCAGCCAGCGCACGCACAGAAAAGCGGAGACAAAGGCCGAAATGAAGCCGACCGCCCACATGCCGATATCGTCGGCGTTGAGCAGGGCGCGCTCCTTCCACAGCTGGTACGCCGTGGCGGCAAACAGCGTCGGGATGGCGAGAAAGAAGGAGAACTCGGTGGCGGCCTTGCGGCTCAAGCCGAAGAACAGGCCGCCGATGATGGTGGCACCCGAGCGCGAGGTGCCGGGAATGAGGGCGAAGGCCTGGGCGAGGCCCAGCTTCAGCGCGTCGCGCCAGGTGAGATCGTCCACCGACTCGATGCGGATCACGTGCCGGCGCCGCTCGGCCCAGAGGATGACGATGCCGCCGAGGATGAAGGCCAGCGCCACGGGAACGGGCTGGAACAGGTGCGCCTTGATCGCCTTGTGGAAGAGCAGGCCGAGCACGGCCAGCGGCATGAAGGCGATGGCCAGGTTGAGCACGAAGCGCCGCGCGCCGCGGTCGCTGCCGAGGCCGCGCGCGACCGCGCCGATTTTGGCACGGTATTCCCAGCACACGGCGAGGATGGCGCCGGTCTGGATGACGATCTCGAACAGCTTGCCGCGCTCGTCGTTGAAACCGAGCAGGTCGCCGGCGAGGATCAGGTGGCCGGTCGAGGAGACGGGCAGAAACTCGGTGAGGCCCTCGACGATGCCGAGAACGAGGGCGTGCAGGATGGGTATCCAGTCCATAGGGCCGCGATGGTAGCACGGCGGCCCCGCCGGCCCGAGAGCGCGCCCGAAAGGCTGCCGTTGTAGAGACTGGCCGAATGCGGCGCCACATCGAGCCTGCCGTTGCTGGCCTTCACCTCCAGGCGGACGTTGCTGGCCTTGACGTTGGCGACCTGCAGCTGGCCGATCCTGACCGTGCCATTGGCGTCGAGCCCCCTGAGCACCGAGAAGTCGAGCGGCTGCTCCGGCTTCTTCTCGCCGGCGGCGGCCGGCCTGGGCGGGAAGTACTTGTCGACGTTGAGGCGGTCGATGTCGAGGTCGAAGCCGAACGCGAGCGGGCTGAAGCGGGAGACATCGATTTTCGCGGCGATCCTGCTTTCGTCGAACTGCGTGCCGACGCCGACCGACGCCTGCCGCTTCGCCAGATCGGCGCACAGATTGGCGGCAATGGGCAGCCTGACGCTCTTCATCGGCATCTGCGGGTTGGCGACGCTGATCTCTCCGGTGATGCTCGGCAGCTCGACGGTCCATGCGGCCGTGTTGGCGGCAAGCGGGGACTGGAGCGCGCCCTTCACGGCGGTCTCGCCCTGCTTCGCATCGAGGTCGAGCGCCAGCTTGGCGATCCTGAGTGCCTGGCTGCTGCCTTCGACGCCGGACAGGTTGAGCCTGGCATCGACGCTGCGCTGGGCGCCGGTAAGCTTCAGCACCGCAGTGATGGCCGCGCCGCTCGTCTTGTCGGCGGCCACGACCAGCTTCGGCGCATCGATCTTCACATCGAAGCTGTCCGTCCCCCCCTTGCCCCTGGCGGAAAGCGAGACGCCTTCCAGCGCGAGTTCGCCCTTGGTCGGCTGCACCTGCAGCGTGCCGGTGGAAAGCGCCAGATCGAGGCCCTCGATGCCGGCAAGGTCGCCGCTCGCCCTGGCGTCGAGCTTGCTGAAGCCGAACAGCTTCTGGCCGAGATCGTAGCGGTAGCGGCCGGCGAGCCTGATGTCGGCAGCGCTTGTCGGCTTGTCTCCCGTCATCCTGGCCGCCAGATCGAGATTGCCTTCGGCGGCACTGGCCAGGCGGCCGGCGGAAAGATTGAGGCCGGACAGCGCAAGCGCCTGGCCGGTTTTCTCGTCGCGCCAATCGAGTTGGGCATTGGAGACCCTGAGGCCGGCAATGTCGAAGCGGACCGTCTCCGGCTCGTCGGGATCCCTGGAGAGCAGGTCGTCTATGTTCAGCGTACCGTCCTTGCGGCGCAGCAGCGCGGCCTTCACGCCGCCCAGCTCTATGGTGTCGACCACGACCCGCTTCCCGAGCAGGGGCATCAGCGCGACCGTGACGTGTGCGCCGTCGAGGGTGGCAAAGACCTGTTCGCTCTTGTGCTCCGAGAGAGACGTCTTGCCGAACTTGACGCCGATCGAGGGCCAGAACGACAACGCGAGATCACCCTCGATTTTCAGCGTTCGCTGCTTCTTGTCCCTGACGACCTGGGTGATCTCGCCCTTGAGCTTGTTGGCATCGAACGTGGCGACAATGAAAACCATTGCCGCGATGACGAGCGCCACCAGTCCGCCCACGGAAAAAGCAATATATTTCAGCGCCTTCACGGAATCTCCGGGCCAATCGGAAGGGGCAATCAGGTTAGCAGAGAAAATACGCGATATGTATATGTAAATCGGATGGATGCGAAGCGCTGGGCAACGGTCTGGAAGAGGCTCTGATAGGGAAATGCGCTGGCGAGGAAGAAGCGAACGCAACGGGTATTGCGCACGATGACCGCACCGATCTTGAGCAAACGGGTGCGAATCGTTCCGACCTGGGCGCGCGCCAGTTCGGTGCCAACCAGGCCAATGGCTCGCAGCAGGTTGAGGGGCTTGTGGCTCATGGTTTGTCCCGGCGTCCGCTGATCGCTCGACCGAGCAGGCAATCCCTCGTCCCGGCTCAGCTTCGCGCGACCAGGAGCCGCAGCAGGCCCCGCCACGAGAACAGCTCCCCGGGCTGGCCCGATTCGGCCAGGAGGCCTGCGAGCTGTTCGCGCAGGCGGGCGCTGCGGCGCGCCCGCGCGGCGATGAAATTGCACACCGCGGGATACGACAGCCAGCGCTGCGCGGCCTCGTAGGCGGCAAAACGGGGCGCCAGCCCGGTCATCACCCTGTCCGTGTAGGCGGCGGCCAGCATCGTCTCGTCGAGATGGCCATGGAACAAGGCGACGGCCTGCTCGCCGGCGAGGACGCCTGTCTCCAGGGCTTTGCCGATGCCCTCGCCGCTGAAGGAATAAGTGCTGCCGGCCGCCTCGCCAGCAACGAGCAGGCCGCGGCGCGCGAGGAGCGCGCCCTTGAGGGCGGTGCGCAGGGGCGCGCCCTTCAGTGGGGCGATGGGCTCGCCCTGCGCGACGACGCGCCGCGCCGGGGGAAAACGCTCGACGAAGGCGGCGAAAACGCGCCGCACGCTGCCCGCGTCGGGGAGGCGGCGGGCATCGTGAAAGTAGCCTGCGCCGACATTGAAGACACCGTCGGGCCCGGGAAAAACCCAGCCGTAGCCGGGGCAGATACTGCGGTCGAAGGAGATGCACGGGTTGTCGAGCTCTCCCGCCAGGCGCTCGGCGCGGAAGTAGCCGCGCAGCGCGATGCCGCTCGGCGCCTTGCGCAGGCACACGCCGGCAAGCTCCAGCGGCGCCGGGGCCGCACCCGTCGCGAGCACCACCAGTCGCGCGCCCACGCTGACCTCATAGCGGCTGCCGGACGCCTTGAAGCGCGCACCCTGCACGACCCCGTCATGCCAGACGAAAGCGGCCAGCCGCAGCGGCGCGAGAAAGCGCGCGCCGGCGGCCGTCGCGGCGCGGCGCAGCGTGTCGTCGAGGTGCATGCGCGGCAGAAAGGCGAGACGCCCCGTAATCTCCACCCGGCTGCCGTCCGGCGCGTAGATATCCAGGCGTGAAGC
>PNJM01000015.1 GCA_013821865.1 Rhodocyclaceae bacterium | reverse complement strand
CCTGCCGCTGTGCCACGTGGCGGAGCGAATGGCCGGTGCCTACTTCTCGCTCTACACCGGCGCCCGCCTCAACTTCGTCGAGAACCCGGAAACCATCCCGGAGAACGTGCGCGAGATCGCGCCCACCGTGTTCCTCGCCGTGCCGCGCATCTGGGAGAAGTTCTATTCCGGCGTCACCATCGGCCTGTCGGAGGCCACCGCGCTGGAGAAATGGGCCTACAAGACGGCGATCGGCATCGGCCTGCGCACGGTCGCCCTGCACGAGGCCGGAAAGCCGGTCGGATTCGGCCTGCGCGCGCTGCACTGGCTGGCCCGCGTGCTGGTGCTTTCCAATGTGCGCAAGCTGATCGGCATCCACCGCTGCCGCTTCCTCGTCACCGGCGCGGCGCCCATCTCGCCCGACCTGGTGCGCTGGTACATGGCGCTCGGCATTCCCATGCTGGAGGTATGGGGGCAGACCGAATCCGGCGGCGGCGCCACCTGCATGCCGGTCGAGCGCATCAAGCCGGGCATGATCGGCAAGGCCAACGGCTATTGCGAGGTGGCCGTCTCGCCCGAAGGGGAGTTGCTGATCCGCGGCGAAAACGTCTTCATGGGCTATCTCAACCAGCCGGAAAAGACCGCCGAGACCATCGACGCCGAGGGCTGGCTGCACACCGGCGACGTCGGCTACGTCGACGCCGACGGCTACTTCAAGATTTCCGACCGGCTCAAGGACATCATCATCACCGCCGGCGGCAAGAACATCACGCCGTCCGAGATCGAGAACCAGCTCAAGTTCTCGCCCTACGTCACCGACGCCGTGGTCATCGGCGACAAGCGGCCCTACCTGGTCTGCCTGATCATGATTGACCAGGAGAACGTAGAGAAGTACGCTCAGGACCACGACATCCCCTTCTCCAACTATGCCAGCCTGTGCCGGGCGCCGGAGGTGCAGAGGCTGATCGAGGGCGAGGTGGAGAAAGTGAACAAGCAGTTCGCGCGGGTCGAGCAGGTGAAGAAGTTCCGCCTGATCGAGCAGAAGCTCGGCGCCGAGGACGAGGAGCTGACCCCGACCATGAAGCTGAAACGGAAGTTCGTGAACCAGAAGTATGCAGAACTGATCGAATCCATGTACCGCAGCTAGCCTGTCAATCGAGGAGGAGAGAATATGAAGCGCATTACCCGCAAGTTCGCCATCCTGGCCGCCGCCGTGACGGCGGCCCTGGTCGGACAGGCCGCCCTGGCCGACCAGGGCGTGACCAAGGACGAGGTCGTCATCGGCTCGATCCAGGATCTCTCCGGCCCGCTGGCCGGCTTCGGCAAGCAGCTGCGCTGGGGCATGCAGATGCGCGTCGATGAGATCAACGAAACGGGCGGCATCAACGGCCGCAGGCTCAAGATGGTGTTCGAGGACAGCGGCTACGACCCGAAGAAGGGCCTGCTCGCCGCGCAGAAGATGGTGCAGCAGGACAAGATCTTCGCCATGGTCGGCACCCTGGGCACGCCGGTGGCGATGGCCTCCATGCCCACCCTCATGGAGAAGAACGTCCCGCACCTGTTCCCCCTCACCGCGGCGCGCGAGATGTACGAGCCGCTGCACAAGCTCAAGTTCTCCTTCGCCGCGCCCTACTACGATCAGATGCGCAACGGCGTGAAATGGATGGCCAAGGAGCGCGGCTCGAAGAAGTTCTGCGTCATCTACCAGGATGACGACTTCGGCGTGGAGGTGTTCAAGGGCGGCGAGGACGGCCTGAAGGACATGGGCCAGGCCTTCGCCGAGAAGACCACCTACAAGCGCGGCGCGACGGACTTCTCCGCGCAGGTCGCGAAGATGAGGAGTTCCGGCTGCGACACCGTGGTGCTGGGCACCGTCATCCGCGAGACCATCGGCGTCATCGGCACGGCACTGAAGACCGGCTGGAATCCCCAGTTCCTCGGCTCCTCGGCGGCCTATACCGACCTGATCCACAAGCTGGGCGGCAAGGCGATGGACGGCCTCTACGCCGCCCACCAGGTCGGCGTGCCCTATCCTGACGACGCCTCCAAGAACGTGCGCAACTGGGCGGCCAGCTACAAGACCAAGTTCAACGAGGATCCGGGCCTGTTCTCCGCCTACGGCTACGTCGTGGTTGACCTCTTCTACCAGACCGCGAAGAAGACCGGCGCCAACCTGACGGTGGACGGCTTCGTCAAGACGCTCGAGGGCACTACCTTCGCCCGCGACATGTTCGGCAGCCCGCCCTACAAGTTCTCTGCCACCCAGCACTTGGGCAACAGCAAGTCGCGCATCAGCCAGATCCAGAACGGCAAGTGGACGCCCGTCACAGACTACCTGGATTGAGCTGCAAACCCGGGCAGTGACCCTGAGGGGGCGCTTCGGCGCCCCTTCTTTTTGCCCGCTGATCGGTGATAATGCTCCCGCCTCGACAAACAAGGGAGCCCACATGAACATTCGGCAAGGAATGAAGCACTCGCTGCTGGCCGCGGCCATGGCCGTCGCCGCCGGCCTGCCCCTGGCGGCTTTCGCGCAGACCCAGGGCGTGACGAAGAGCGAGATCGTCGTCGGCACCATCCAGGACCTGTCCGGCCCGCTCACGCTGCTCGGCACGCACTTCCGCAACGCCACGCAGATGCGCTTCGACGAAGCCAACGAGAAGGGCGGCATCCACGGCCGCAAGCTCCGCCTGGTGACCGAGGATTCCGGCTACGACCCAAAACGGGCCGTGCTGGCGACGCAGAAGCTGCTGCAGCAGGACAAGGTCTTCGCCATGATCAACAATCTCGGCTCCGGCGTGGCGATGGCGACCATGCCCATGGTGCTGGAGAAGGGCGTGCTGCACCTCTTCCCCGCCGCGCCCATCCCGCCGACCTACGAGCCGCTGCACAAGCTCAAGTTCGCCATGCACACGCCGTACTCGATCACCACGCCGATCGGCGCCAAGCACCTGATCCAGGCCAACGGCTACAAGCGCGCCGGCATCCTCTACCAGGACGACGACTACGGCTACGACGTGCTGAAGGGGCTGGAGGCCGCGCTCAAGGAACTCAACCTGCCGCTGTGCGAGAAGACCAGCTACAAGCGCGGCGCCACCGATTTCTCCTCGCAGATCGCCAGGCTGAAATCAGCCGGCTGCGACTTCGTCGTGCTCGGCACCGTGGTGCGCGAAACCATCGGCGCCGTGGCCGAGGCGCGCAAGAGCGGCTGGAACGTGCCGATGATGGTGACGCCGGCCGGCTACACCGCGCAGATCCACCAGCTCGGCGGCAAGGCGATGGAAGGCCTCTACGCCGTTAACCTGACGCCGCATCCCTATCCTGACGACGCCAACAAACAGCTCGCCGCCTGGATCGCCGACTACAAGAGGCGCTTCAACACCGAGCCCAACACCTGGTCGGTACTCGGCTACGTCGCCGCCGACATGTTCGTCACCGCCGCGCAGAAGGCCGGGCCGAACCTGACGCAGGAAAGCTTCGCCGGCGCGCTGGAACAACTGCACCGCACGCGCGACTTCTTCGGCAGCCCGGACTACCGCTTCTCGAAGACCGACCACCTCGCCATCCGCTCCGGCCGCGTCGCGCAGATCCGCAACGGGCGGTGGGAGAACGTGACGGATTATCTGAAGTAGGCAGCGCCTGGCACAAAACGGAACGGCGCCACCAGCGCCGTTTTTGTTTGCTATTTCCGGGCAGGTGCACCGGCCTGGCGCCCAACCACATGTATGCCACCCGTCGCCAGGGTTATCTCGCGGAGAAAGCACAACAGCCCGGCGATCAGCGCCAGCATCGCCGTAATGAACAGCACGGCGATGGTGCCCGACAGATCCGCGCCCAGGACGGAACCGACGAATAGCGTGGCGATGACGATGCAGATGAGCAGGGCGCAGACCGTGCACAGGCTGATGGCCCAGTGGATCAGGCGCGCCCGGCGCGACAGGATCGCCATTTCGGTCTCAAGCACGGCCTGTTCATCATTCCCTGCTGCGGGAAGCATGCGCTCCAGCACGCGAAAGCGATCGACGACGCGGGCCAGGCGATTGATGAGCACGGCCAGGATGGCGCCGACGCCGGTGAGGAGGAAGACCGGGGCCACGGCCAGCTGGATGACGTGGGCGACGGTGGTGATGCTGGCTGCGGTTTGCATTGAAACCCCTCTTGCGGAAAACATCGCCGGCGGCGAAGCATAAATGGTTTCCGCATCGTGCCGCGAAACAAACGGGATATCAAGGTTCGGGCCGGGGGGTGGAGCTGCACGGTCAAGCGGACTCACAAAGCGGATTCGCAAGCGCGTTGACAAAAACGAACGTTCGTGCTAAAAAGTAAGCCATGGGCAAAGGTGAAGAAACCCGGCAAGCGATTCTCGACGAGGCGTTGGCGCTCGCGAGCAAGATCGGCATCAGCGGCCTGAGCGTGGGCTCGCTGGCCGAGCGCACGGGTATGTCGAAAAGCGGGCTGTTCGCGCATTTCGGCTCGAAGGAAGAGATGCAGATCGCCGTCATCCGCGAGTCGCAGGAGCGCTTCGCCGACGTGGTGGTGCGCCCGGCACTCAAGGAGCCGCGCGGCCTGCCCCGGCTGCGCGCGATGTTCGGCAACTGGCTGGGCTGGACACAAAAGATCAAGCTGCCGGGCGGCTGCCTGCTGATCTCGGCGGCGAGCGAGTTCGACGACCAGCCGGGACCGGTGCGCGATGCCGTCGCCGCCGGGCAAAAGGTCTGGCGCGATACGCTGGCCCACGCGGTGGGCATGGCAGTCGAGGCGGGCGAACTGCGCCCGGACACGGACATCGACCAGTTCGTCTTCGAGATGGTCGGCATCGTGCTGGTCTGCCAGCAGAACCGCCGGCTCTTTCACGACAAGGGGTCGGACAAACGCGCGTTCGAGGCTTTCGACCGCCTGGTGCGCGACCGCGCCGCCACGGGCGGCAAACGCAAGAAGGAGTGACCCTCATGGAACTGCGGCTACCGCTTTTTTTTACGCCAAAAAATAGAACGACCGTTCGTGCTCTATTCGGTCTTCTGCGCCATCGCCTCGCCTTCCGCCTCGTCGCGCCGTTCGCGCCGAAGCGGGCCGGCAGGCGCGCACAGCGGCTCTTCCTCACGCCGCCGCGCCACCGTTTCACCGAAGCGGAGCTGACCGCGCTGGAGGAGGCCTCGCTGTTCAACGTGCCGCTGCCGACCGGCAAGCTGGTCGGCTGGCTCTGGGGACCGATGGACGGGCCGAAGGTGCTGCTCGCCCACGGCTGGGGCGGGCGCGGCGCGCAGCTGCGCAGCTTCGTCGCGCCGCTGCTGGCGCGCGGCTACACCGTGCTCACCTACGATGCGCCGGGCCACGGCATGACGGGCGGCCGCGAGTCGTCCTTCGTGCACATGGCGGCGGCGATGGAGGCGGTGCTGGAACAGGTCGGCCCGGTGGAGGCCGTGGTGGCGCATTCGATCGGCGGCGCGGTGGCGGGCTACGTGATGTCGCGCGGCGCGCCGGTGAAATCGGCCGTGCTGCTCGCGCCGCCGGCCAGCATGACGGACTACTCGTACCGCTTCGCGCGCGTCCTGCGCCTGCCCGAGGAAGTGCGGGCGCTGATGCAGGGCGAGATCGAGCGCCGCTTCGGCGTGCGCTGGAGCGAGTTCGAGGTGGAACAGACCGCGCCCTTGCTGACGCAGCCGGCCCTTATCGTGCATGACGCCAACGACGACCAAAGGAAGTCCCAGTGGGATGCCGACAATCCCTTCCGCGACGGCGAACGCTACGCGCGGCACTGGCCCGGCGCGCGCCTGCTGCGCACCGAAGGCCTCGGCCATCGCGGCGTGCTACGCGATCCCCTGGTGGTGAACGAGGTCGTCGATTTCATCGGCGCCGCGGCGAAAAGGTGAACGCCATGATCGAGGCGCGCCCCTATCCCGCCCACCTGATCGAGACCTGGGTGGTCGGCAGCGATGCCGGCGTGTTCATCCGCCCGGCGCTGCGCGAGGACCACGACCTAGTCGCGCGCTTCCTTTCCAGCCTGGGCAAGGACAGCCACTACCAGCGCCACTTCCAGCACGGCGCGGCGCCCGACCTGGATCTGCTGCAACGGCTGGACGCGGTGGACTACCGGCGCCGCATGGCGCTGGTCGCGGTCACCGTGGCCGGATCGCGCGAGGTGGTGGTGGCCCATGCGGAATACGTGGCGGAGGATGGGCGCGCGGAACTGGCCATGGTGGTGGCCGATGGCTGGCAGCGGCGCGGGCTGGGCAGCCATCTGCTGCGCCGTCTCATGCATTGCGCCGCGCTGGCCGGGCTGAGGGAAATCCACGGCCAGGTGCTGGCCTCGAACGAGCCGATGATCCGTCTTGCGCGGCGTTCCGGCTTTCAGGTGCTGCGCGGGGACGATGCGCGGCTGGTCGTCATCCGCCGCGCGCTGAACGGGCCAGATGCGGCGGTCGAAGCAGGCATCCCCGGCTTCGCGGCCTGGAGCCAGAGCACCGCAACGGCGTGAGGCCCTGCACGGATCGGCCTCTACTTCGAGGACATGCCGCGCGGCGAGGGAAAGCTCTACTGGCTGCGCCTGCACGTCGCGCTCAAGCACGCCCTGTTCGACCGCGACGGCACGCTGTGGCGGATGTTCGGGCGCAAGATCGCCACGACTCATTGAGTATCACGGCCTGCCTGGCTTCCGATAGAATGGCAGTTGCATCCAGCCCATTCGGGCGATCAATCGAGGGCAAGCCATGATCGATGAAAAGTTCATCCAGGAAATGGCGCGCAAGCTGGCCATGGCGGCACGCCAGCCGGCCCGCATCATTCTCTTCGGCTCCTACGCCCGGGGAAATGCGGATGAAGCCTCCGACCTGGACCTGCTGGTCGTCGAGGAGACGCTGGACGACAAGGCCGGCGAATACATGCGGCTGCGCAATGCCCTCGGCAGCCTGCCGACCGGCTTAGACCTCCTGCTGCTCTCGCGCCGCGATTTCGAACGGCGCAGCCAGGTCAAGGGCACCGTGCCGCATCGCGCCAACACCGAGGGCCGGATTCTCTATGACGCCGCAGCATGAGGAAGCGCTGCGCCTGCTGCGTCTGGCGCAGCGCGATCATGATGCATTCGTAGTTCTCGCCGCGGCCGGGCCCGCAATCCACGCCGTCGCCGGCTTTCATGCCCAGCAATCCGTCGAGAAGGCGCTGAAGGCTCTGCTGTGCCTGTGCGACGCCGATTTCCCGCGCACCCACGATCTGGAGCTTCTCGCCAACCGCCTTGCCGCGACGGGGCGGGCGCTGCCGGTCGATGCAACCCGTCTTCGCGCGCTCACACCTTACGCCGTCGATTTCCGCTATGACGACGATCCCGCGCGCCTGCTCACGGAAGCAGACATGCGCGACATCGTTCAGGGAGTCCTGGCCTTCGTCAGCGCCGAAATCGGCAGCCCCGCTCCGTAATAGGAAAGTCAGTCCCGGCAATACGGCGATCTGTGCCGGGCCATGACATGGCCTTTACACCATATGTATTTGAATCCATAATGCACCAATGGCCTGGACCATCCTCTTTCATGACGCCTTCGAGGCTGAGTTCCGGGAGATGCCCGAGCCGTTGCAGGACGAATTGCTGGCCCACGCGGTGTTGCTGCGCGAGTTCGGGCCGGGGCTGGGCAGGCCGACGGTCGATACGCTGAAAGGCTCCCGGCACGCCAACATGCAGGAGCTGCGCTTCGGCTGGGAAGGCGAAGTCTGGCGCGTGGCCTTCGCCTTCGATCCGAAGCGGCAGGCCATCCTGCTTGCGGGCGGCGACAAGGGCGGCGCGGATCAGCGACGGTTCTACAAGCGGCTGATCGCCATCGCGGATGCCCGCCTGGATGAACACCTGGCGACGCCGGTAAAGAGAGACAAGGAGCGGAAACATGGCAAAAAAACTTGAGCAGATCATGGCTGGACTGTCCGCCAAGCGCCGGGCCAGGGTCGAGGCGCGCGCGGACGAGCTGGCAACCCTGAAAGACCTGCGGCAGGCGGTAGCGCAAACGCAGGAAAAGCTTGCCGCCGAACTCGGCGTCGGCCAGGACACGATTTCCCGCCTGGAGAAGCGCAGCGACATGCTGCTCTCCACGCTGCGCCGCTACGTCGAGGCGATGGGCGGCGAACTGGAGCTCGTGGCGCGCTTCCCCAACCGCAACCCGGTGATCATCGACCACCTGCCCCCCGACCGGAAAGCCGGCAGCGGCGTGCGGAAAGCGCGCGCCGCCGGCAGCCGCAAGCTCGCGGCCTGAAGAAAAGTCAGTCCCGGCGAGACGGCGCGTTGAGGATCACCAGCGCGATGCCGCCCAGCGCGATGCCGCCGAGAACGGCGATGGAAGCCAGCACGAAGCGCAGCGTTACCGCCTCGCCGAGGAAGACGATGCCGCCCAGCGCGGCGATCACCGGCACGCTGAGCTGGACGGTCGCCGCGCTCGTCGCCTTCAGCGCCGGCAGCACGGTGTACCAGATGGCGTAGCCGAGCCCGGAGGTGATCGCCCCGGAAGCCAGCGCGTAGCCGACGCCCGCCGCATCCAGGCTGGCGTCGGCGAGCGGCAGCACGCCCAGCACGGCGGCGAAGGGCACCGCGCGCAGGAAATTCCCCGCCGTCACGCGCGTCGCGTCGCCCGCCCCCTTGCCGCGGATCGAATACACGCCCCACGCCGCCCCCGCCATCAGCATCAGCGCCGCGCCCGCGAGCGGCGGCGCCGAGAGCCCCGGCAGCAGCAGCCCGACGAGTCCCCCGACCGCGAGCGCGAGGCCGGCGAGCTGCCACGCGCCGAAGCGCTCGCCGCGCCACAGGCCGTAGCAGATCATCGTCGCCTGCACCGCCCCGAAGAGCAGCAGCGCGCCCGTCGCCGTGGTCAGGCTGAGATAGGCGAAGGAAAAACCGGCGGCGTAGGCGAACAGCATCAGCGCCGAAATCCAGCTGCCCCCGCCGACCTGCGACCGGCGAAAGAAGCGCACGATCAGCCACAGCACCACCGCCCCCGACGCCAGCCGGAGGGTGGTGAAGCTCGCCGCGTCGATGCCCGTCTCCCGCAGCGCAATACGGCACAGCACCGAGTTGCCGGCGAAGGCGAGCATGGTCAGGGTGGTTAGGAGGAGGGTTCGGGCGGAGGACACACTACAGCCCATTTCCTTCTCCGCTCGCACGGCCGACGAGTCGATTACTGCCTGCAATAGACTGTTCGAGGGCAAGGGCGATGCTCTCCAGCGGCAGGACGTTGGTGTAGCCGAGCCGCCCACCACCTGCATGGCGTTGTGCACCACCTTCTGGCAGGACTCGGTGACGAACTTCTCAGGGACAGTGGAGCGCGGCGACCGTATCAGCAATCCAGCGAGCCTCGCGCAGCGCGATATCCTCGCTCTGGAGCACGCAACGCAGGACGGCGCAGAAAACCGGTTGCGGCAAGGCAAACTCAAGCAGTTTCTTTCTGCCATTGCGCGCATGCATTGCGAGGTCGCTGCTGTCGAGCGTGGTCACGCTGCTGAAATCCACCCAGGTAGGCTGGGACAGGACGCCGCCCGGCACGCCGACGAAGTAGCCAGCACGAGGCGGGCCGAGCGAGCATGTCGGGTTCTCCTTCAGACCATGCGATTTGGAGGTGAATACAGCGGTCACGCAGTCGCCGCTTTTCGTCTCGACGGCCAGCACCAGTACATACTTGCGCATGCACTTGCCGGTTGTTGAATCGAAGTAGTAACAGTCGTCCTGCCAGATCTGACCTGGTGCGGCGACCAGGCTAGCCATCAGGCGGCGTTATTGAGGCGCGCGGCGTGCAACGCTTCCCGGTACATGCGCTGCTCGGATGCGATTTCGAGCAGCGCGTCGCGCTCGGCAGCATTGTCGGGAATGGCCAGATCGTAGGGGATGGTGCGGTGCGCGCCTTCGCCGCCGTGCCAGATCTTGTCCCACGCGCCGTTCTGCTCGTGGGTGACGTCGATCAGCTTGGGGGAATAGGTCTCGCGATACTTCGCCGCCAGGGTTTCCATGATGCGGAGCTGGCGGGGGGTGAATTCGTCTGAATCGAACGCCACGCCTTCATTGACCTTCACGGCCTGGCGGTCGTAGTCGATGACCCGTTCTTCTTCGATATGCACGACCTGGGCTAAATCCGGGCCGAACTCCTCCCACTCCTCCATCAGGTCGACCGGCACGGGGCCGAACTTCCAGGCTTGGTACTCGAAACCGGTGACGCTTTTGCCGGTCTGCCGGAAGTGCTCGAAGTCGAGGAGATAGAGGAGCTTGAACAGCTTGATCTTGCCGCAGTACTTCGTGTTCGAGGCGAAGTAGATGATGGCCTGGATCAGTTTTTGGCGATCGAACTTGGTGGTCATGCGAGACGAATCATAGACAATGCGCCGGCTCCGGTCAATGACGGGGTCGTACTAGGCAACCCCCTACCCCTCACCCTGGCCCTCTCCCCGCACGCGGGGAGAGGGAATGTTGTTACGCCGTATCCCAGCGACTGACTTTTCCCATCACTGCGGCGCGAGAACTGCACCACTATTCGTAAATAATCTCATCCGCCGCATCCGCCTCCGCCGCATCGCGCGCATAGTCGCGCGCCAACTTCGCGGCCTTGTGCTTGCCGTGCTCGCGGTACCACTCGTGGGCGACGATCATGGCCATCACCTCGTTGGTGCCGGTCCAGATCGAGGCGAGGCGGATGTCGCGGTAGATGCGCTCCAGCGGCAGGACGTTGGTGTAGCCGATGCCGCCCACCACCTGCATGGCGTTGTGCACCACCTTCTGGCAGGACTCGGTGACGAACTTCTTGGTCTCGGAAATCAGCCGGCGCACGTGGTCCATGTCGGCGACCTCGTCGGCCGCGCGCGAGGTGGCGTACACCATCGCCCGGCTGGCATCGAGCAGGTTGGCCGCCTCGGCGACCTGGAAGCGGTTGATGACCTGGCCGAAGGCCTTGCGGCGCGAGGAGTATTGCGTGGCGACGTAGATAGTTCAGTAGGAAACCTTGTCTCCGAATCGCACACCCTTACCTTAAGGATGGGTGAAGCTCGTAATGCTCGCAACCATTCTCGCTTGCCATTTTCGACTGCTTAATTTGGCAAAAATGAGATCGAATGTTTGTACATGCTCCATATCCCGTAGGGTCTACATTTACGCTAGGAAGCAAGTCAAAAGAACGGTTGCCAGCCCAGAAGACACAGGTTCCGCAATATTTTGAGTCATTCCTCCAAATAACACCCATAGCAACCTCCTCAATCAAATGCGAGAAACCAAGGCAACAAGCCTTGGCTCTAGGTGCTTTTACTCTCCCATGCTTAGGCTAGCATGTGCATCTTTACGCAGCTCATCCACCAATGTTTGATACCAATCCCAGTGCTCTTGCCTGCGTTGATCAAGTAACGCTTTACGTTTCTCAAACGTTTTCAGATGCCCCGCACGTGAGAGCATCTGATTGCATGCAGGGCATGACAGGACTAAATTCGTTATCTCGTCAGAACCACCCTCGGACACTGCAACCAGGTGATCAACTGTCGCAGAATGAAAAGATGAAAATGACTCTAGAAGATCAATGCCACAATATTGACAGTATCCTCTATCACGACTGAATACCAACTTCCATATTTCTGCGGCAACACGCATGGCTAGCCTCTTGTTTGCGTAATAGCCAAAAGAAGTGGCTTCAGTATATCTGGATAGTCGTCGTACCGTAGAAACTGACTTTTCCGCTCAGAGCACCGCTGCGGCGCGGGTGCCCTGGTCGATGGCGCGCTTGGCGTCGAGTTCGGCGGCGACATCCGCCCCGCCGATCAGGCTCACCGCCACGCCGGCCTGTTGCAGTTCGGCGAGCAGTTCGCGGCGCGGCTCCTGGCCGGCGCACATCACCACGGTGTCGACGTCGAGCACCTGCGTCTGGTCGCCGAGGCGGACGTGCAGGCCGGCGTCGTCGATCTTCTCGTAGCTCACGCCGGCGAGCATCTTGACGTTGCGCCGCTTCAGCAGGGTGCGGCGGATCCAGCCGGTGGTCTTGGCGAGGCCGTCGCCGACCTTGCTGGTCTTGCGCTGCAGCAGCCAGATCTGCCGCGGCGGCGGCTCGTCGGCGGGCTTCTTCAGGCCGCCGCGCACGGCGTAGGTAGCGTCGATGCCCCACTCGTTGCGGAAGTGGTCGATGTCGTTGGGCTTGTCGCCGCCGTGGCTCAGCAGCTCGGCGACATCGAAGCCGATGCCGCCGGCGCCGACGATGGCGACCTTGCGGCCGGCCTCGCGGCGGCCCTCGATGATGTCGATGTAGCGCGCGACTTTCGGATGATCGATGCCGGGAATGCCGGGCGTGCGCGGCACGATGCCGGTGGCCAGCGCGACGTGATCGAAGCCGCCTGCGGCAAGCTCCTGCGCCGTGACGCGGTGATTGAGCCTGACCCTCACCCCCGTCACGTCGAGGCGCCGCTTGAAGTAGCGCAGCGTTTCGCCGAACTCTTCCTTGCCGGGAATGCGTTTCGCCAGGTTGAACTGGCCGCCGATCTCCGGTGCCGATTCGAACAGCGTCACGTCATGCCCGCGCTCCGCCGCGACGGTAGCGCAGGCCAGTCCGGCCGGACCGGCGCCGACCACGGCGAGTTTTTTCGGTTTGGCCGCCCTGGTGATGATCAACTCGGTTTCGTGGCAGGCGCGCGGATTGACCAGGCAGGAGCAGGTCTTCTGCTCGAAGATGTGGTCGAGGCAGGCCTGGTTGCAGGCGATGCAGGTGTTGATCTCGTCGGCGCGCCCTGCCGCGGCCTTGTTCACGAACTCGGCGTCGGCAAGGAAGGGCCGCGCCATCGACACCATGTCGGCATCGCCGCGCGCCAGCACCTCCTCGGCGACCTCGGGCGTGTTGATGCGGTTGGTGGTGATGAGCGGGATGCTCACCTCGCCCTTCATGCGCCGCGTGACCCAGGTGAAGGCGGCGCGCGGCACCATGGTGGCGATGGTGGGAATGCGCGCCTCGTGCCAGCCGATGCCGGTGTTGATGAGGGAAGCACCCGCCGCCTCGATGGCCTTGGCGAGCTGCACGATCTCGTCCCAGGTGCTGCCGTCCTCGACCAGGTCGAGCATGGACAGGCGGTAGATGATGATGAAGTTCGGGCCGACCTTCTCGCGCGTGCGGCGCACGATCTCGACCGGAAAGCGGATGCGGTTCTCGAAGGGGCCGCCCCACTCGTCGGTGCGCAAATTGGTCTTCGGCGCAATGAACTGGTTGATGAGGTAGCCCTCGGAACCCATGATCTCGACGCCATCGTAGCCGGCCTTCTGCGCCAGCCGCGCGCAGCGGGCGTAATCGGCGATGGTTTTCCTGACGCCCCAGCGCGAGAGGGCGCGCGGGCGGAACGGGTTGATGGGCGATTTCAGCGCCGAGGCCGAGACGGCCAGCGGATGGTAGGCATAGCGCCCGGTGTGCAGGATCTGCAGCGCGATCTTGCCGCCGGCTTCATGCACGGCCCCGGTGATGAGGCGATGCTTGCCCACCTGCCAGGGAAAGGAGAGCTGCGAGGCCTTGGGCGCGCCGCGCCCCGCCAGGTTCGGCGCGAAGCCACCGGTGACGATCAGCCCGGCGCCGCCGCGCGCCCGCTCGGCGAAGAAGGCCGCCATGCGGCGAAAGCCTTCCGGCGCCTCTTCCAGCCCGGTGTGCATCGAGCCCATGAGGGTGCGGTTTCTCAGGGTGGTGAAGCCCAGGTCGAGCGGGGCGAGGAGGTGCGGGTATTGGCTCATTTTTCTTCCTGTCAAAAACCGAGTTGGCGGGCGGCGAGGTCCTTCAATATTTCCTCGGCGCCGCCGCCGATCATCATCACTTTCACTTCGCGGTAGATGCGCTCGACGCGCACGCCGCGCATGTAGCCCGAGCCGCCGAGGATCTGCACGGCGGCGTCGGCGCAGAACTGCATGGTGCGGGCGGCGTAGTTCTTCGCCATCGCCGTCTGCGCCACGGGTTGTTCTCCCGCGTCGAGGCGCGCCGCCAGGTCGTCGAGCAGCGCGCGCGTCGCCTCGATGCGCTCGACCATGTCGACCAGCTTGTGGCGGATCACCTGGTGGCCGATCAACGGCTGGCCGAAGGTCTTGCGCTGGCGCGCGTATTCGGCGGCATCGTCCAGGCAGGCCTGGGCGAAGCCGCAGGCGGAGGCGGCCAGCGACAGGCGCTCGCCGTTGAAGTTGCGCATGATGAGCGGAAAGGCCTGGCCTTCCCCGCCGATGAGGTTGGACGCCGGCACGCGGCAGTCGTCGAAATAGAGCGCCGCCGTGTCGGAGGCCCACCAGCCCATCTTTCTCAGCCCGGTGCGCGTGAAGCCCGGTGTGTCGCGCTCGACGAGCAGCAGCGAAACGCCGGACGCGCCCGGCCCGCCGGTGCGCACGGCCACGGTGTACCAGTCGGCGCGCATGCCGGAGGTGATGAACATTTTCGAACCATTCACCGCGTAGTGATCACCCTCGCGCCGCGCCGTGGTGGCGAGCTGCGCCACGTCGGAGCCGCCGCCGGCCTCGGTGACCGCCAGCGCGCTGATCTTCTCGCCGGCCAGGATGCCGGGCAGCACGCGCGCCTTCAGCTCGGCGCTGCCGCCGGCGACGATGGGCGGCGCACCGATGGTGTGGCTCATCAGACTGGCGCTCACGCCGCCGCTGCCGCCCCTGCGCGCCAGTTCCTCGGCAAGGACGAGCCCGTGGAAGTGATCGCAGGGCGTGCCGCCGTATTCCTCGGGAAAGCCTGTGCCGAGCAGGCCGATCGCCGCCGCACTCTTGTAGAGCTCGCGCGGAAACTGTCCGGCCTCGTCCCATGCGTCCGCATGCGGTGCGATCTCGCGCTCGGCGAAGCGGCGTACGGTGGCACGGAAGGCTTCGTGTTCGGTGCCGTAGTAGCGCGGATTGGGCGGGTTGAGCATCACGCGGCCTTTTCTTCGAGCGGCTGGATACGCGCCAGCACCTTGCCCGGCGCCACCTGTTCGCCCACGGCGCAGGCCAGTTCGGCCACGGTACCGTCGCAGGGGGCAACGAGCGTGTGCTCCATCTTCATCGACTCCAGCACCAGCAGGCCCTGGCCGCGCCGCACCCTCGCGCCCTGCTCCACCAGCACGGCGACGATGCGGCCGTTCATGGGCGGCGTAATAATGCCGCTGCCGCTGCCGCTGCCGCCGGCGCGCGGCGCCGGCGGTTCGCGTCCGGCGTCGGCGATGACATGGCGGCTGCCGGCGACATCCAGATGCAGGCGGCCGTCCCGGCCGAAGGCATAGCGCACGCGGTGGCGCAGAGCGCCCAGCTGGATCAGCAGGGTGCCGGGGCCGCGCTCGACGATGGACGCGACGACCTCGCCGCCGTTGGCGCTTACGGTGAAGACCCCTTCTCTGGCGGTGACATGCACCGCCACGCGCGCATCGCCGGTGCCGAGCAGGAGATGCGAGACGGCCTCGCTCGTGCTGCGCCAGTGCGCCAGCCAGGGCTGCGGCAGGCGGGCGGTGCGCCACCCGATGAGGATCAGCGCCGCGGCGGCCAGCGCTTCGAGCCGCGGATCGGTGTCGGTGGCGGGAACGAAATGCGCGGCGACGAAATCGGTCGTGGCGCGGCCGTGGAAGAACTCCGGGTGCTCGAGGCAGCCGAGCAGGAAGGCCTTGTTGGTGGCCGGGCCGAGCGCGGCGCAGTCGCGCAGCGCGGCCGTGAGGCGCAGGCGCGCCTCGTCGCGCGTGGCGCCATGGGCGACGATCTTCGCCAGCAACGGGTCGTAGAAGGTGCTCACTTCGGCGCCGGTCTCGATGCCGCAGTCGGTGCGCACGCCTTCACCCTGCGGCGCCTGCCACAGCAGCAGCGGGCCGCTCTGCGGCAGGAAGCCCGCGTCGGGATCCTCGGCGTAGAGGCGCGCCTCGATGGCATGGCCCGACAGGCGCACGTCCTGCTGTGCCAGCGGCAACGGCTCGCCCGCGGCGACGCGGATCTGCAGCGCGACGAGGTCGAGGCCGCTGATCATCTCGGTGACGGCATGCTCGACCTGCAGGCGCGTGTTCATTTCCATGAACCAGAACTCGCCGGCATCGAGCAGGAATTCGATGGTACCGGCGCCGGTGTAGTCGATGGCGCGGGCCGCCGCCACCGCCGCGGCGCCCATTCTTTCGCGCAGCTCGGGGGACACTGCGGGCGAAGGGGCTTCCTCGATCACCTTCTGGTGGCGGCGCTGGATGGAGCAGTCGCGCTCGCCGAGGTGGATCACGTTGCCCCGCCCGTCGGCGAAGACCTGGATTTCGACATGGCGCGGCGCGGTCAGCGCCTTCTCGAGGATCAGTTCGCCCGAACCGAAGGCGGATTGCGCCTCCGAGCGCGCCGAGGCGAGCGCCGCCGGCAGCGATGCGAAATCGGCGACGCGGCGCATGCCGCGTCCGCCGCCGCCCGCCGCCGCCTTCACCATGATGGGCAGGCCGATCCGCTTCGCCTCGGCCAGCAGCGTGGCGTCGGACTGGTCGGCGCCGTCGAAGCCGGGGATGCAGGGCACGCCGGCCGCGCGCATGCGGCGCTTGGCTTCCGCCTTGTTGCCCATGAGGCGGATCGCCTCGGGCGAGGGGCCGATGAAGGCGATGCCCGCCGCCTTGCATGCCGCGGCGAAGCCGGCGTTCTCCGAGAGGAAGCCGTAGCCGGGGTGCACCGCGTCGGCGCCGCTTTCCTTGCAGGCGGCGATCAGGCGCCCGATGTTGAGGTAGGACTCGCGCGGCGGCGCGGCGCCGATGTGCACAGCCTCGTCGGCGCTGCGCGCATGCAGGGCGCCGCGGTCGGCGTCGGAATACACCGCCACCGTGCGGAGGCCCAGCGCGCGGGCGCTGCGGATGACGCGGCAGGCAATCTCGCCGCGGTTGGCAATGAGGATCTTGCGGAACATTCGCGTCAGCGCCGGGGCATCGTGCCCATGTACTTGCTGATGATGCCGAGCATGATCTCGTCCGCACCGCCGCCGATGGAGGAGAGGCGGATGTCGCGCAGCGCGCGCGAGACGTTGCTTTCCCACATGTAGCCCATGCCGCCCCAGAACTGCAGGCAGCCGTCGGCCACTTCGCGGCCGAGCCGGCCGGCCTTGAGCTTGGCCATCGAGGCCAGCATGGTGACGTCCTCGCCGGCCAGCATGCGTGCCGCAGCATCGTGCACCAGCGCGCGCAGCGCCTCGACCTCGGTCTTCAGCTCGGCCAAGCGGAAATGCACGTACTGGTTGTCGAGAATGGACTGGCCGAAGGCCTGGCGCTCGCGCGCGTAGTCGGCGGTCTCGCGGATGATGCGATCGAGCACCGTCCATTGCGCCGCGGCGAAGAGACGCTCCTCCTGGAACTGCTGCATCTGGTAGGTGAAGCCCATGCCCTCCTCGCCGATGCGGTTGCGCTGCGGCACGCGCACGTCGTCGAAGAAGATCTGCGCCGTGTCGGAGGACCACATGCCGAGCTTCTTCAGCTTGCGCGCCACGGTGACGCCCTTGGCTTTCATCGGCACGCAGATCAGCGTCTTGTTCTTGTGCGGCGCGCCCTCGGAGGTGTTGGCCAGCAGGCAGACCCAGTCGGACTGGGTGCCGCTGGTGATCCACATCTTGCCGCCGTTGATAACGTAGTCGTCGCCGTCCTTGCGGGCAGTAGTCTTGATCGAGGCGACGTCGGAGCCGGCGCCCGGCTCGGAGACGCCGATGCTGCAGACGAGGTCGCCGGCGATGGTGGGGGCGAGAAATTCGCGGCGCAGTTCGTCGGAGCCGAAGCGCGCCAGCGCGGGCGTCGCCATGTCGGTCTGCACGCCGATGGCCATCGGCACGCCGCCGCAGCGGATGTCGCCGAGCGCCTCGACGAAGGCGAGCTGGAACGAATAGTCGAGCCCCATGCCGCCATAGGCCGCCGGCTTGTTGATGCCGAGGAAACCGGCGTCGCCCATTTTCTTGAACAGATCATGGGCGGGAAAGATTTCATCCGCTTCCCATGCGTCGACGTAGGGATTGATCTCGGTGTCGATGAACTTCCTCACCGAGCGCTGCAGTTCGAGGTGTTCCTGAGTATAAAACATGGTCGCTCCTCAATGTCGGGCCACGGCGAACTGCACCGGGCGCAGCGTGCGCGCGTCCGCCTCGCGGCAGATCGAAAGGACGTAGGCCAATACCTTGCGGGTGTCGCGCGGATCGATGATGCCGTCGTCGAGCAGCCGGCCGCTGGTGCAGAGCGCGCTTGACTGGCCGTCGAAGGTGGCGATGATTTTCTTCTCCATCTCGGCGAACTGGGCGGCGTCGGTTTCACCGCCCGCCCGCTTCATCTTGGCTTCCATCACCAGGCGCATGGTCATGGCGGCCTGCTCGCCGCCCATCACGGCCGTCTTCGCGTTGGGCCAGGAGAAGGCGAAGCGCGGCTCGTAGGCGCGGCCGCACATGCCGTAGTTGCCGGCGCCGTAGGAGGCGCCGATGTGCAGGGTGACCTGCGGCACGGTGGCATTGGCCACGGCCTGGATCATCTTGGCGCCGTGCTTGATCATGCCGGCCTGCTCGCTCGCCTTGCCGACGATGTAGCCGGTGGTGTTCTGCAGGTAGATGATTGGGGTGCCCGACTGGCAGCAGGCCTGGATGAAATGCGAGGCCTTGGTGGCGCCGGCCGGATCGATCGGGCCGTTGTTGCCGATGAGGCCCGCCGCATGGCCTTCGATAAAGGCGTGGCCGCACACCGTGGCCGGGCCGTAGAGCGGCTTGAAGTCGAGGAAATCGGAGTCGTCAACGATGCGGGCGATGACTTCATGCACGTCGTAGGGTTTGCGCGTATCGAGCGGCACCAGGC
>PNJM01000014.1 GCA_013821865.1 Rhodocyclaceae bacterium | reverse complement strand
GCAGCGTGGTGGTCTTGCCGGCGCCGTTGGGGCCGAGCAGGCCGTAGCATTCGCCGCGCTTCAGTTCGAAGCCGATGCCGGCGACGACTTCGGTACCGCCGTAGGACTTTCGCAGGCCGGAAACCCTCAGTGCCACAGACCCGGCTTCTGGCACTAGCGTTTCCACGCCGAGGAGATGATGCCGCGGATGATGTGCAGCTTGCGGTGGAAGAAATGGTCGGCGCCGGGCACGACCGTCACCGGCAGTTCGAGCGGCCGCGCCCACGCCAGTACGTTGGACAGCGGCACGGTTTCGTCGAGGTCGCCGTGGATGACGATGGTGTCGGCCGGCACGGCCCCGGTCTCGTAGTGGCGCGCCCCGGTGACGAACCCCGCGGCGGTGCCCACCAGCACCATGCGCTGCGCGGGATGGCCGGCCGCCTTCAGGCGGGCGGCCAGCCTGGCCTGCACGTAGGCGCCGAAAGAGAAGCCGGCCAGCGCCAGCGGCAGGTCGCCGAAGCGGTCGCGGGCCCAGTCGAGCACGGCCAGCATGTCCTCCGTCTCGCCGGCGCCTTCGTCGTGGCTGCCCTCGCTGGCGCCGACGCCGCGGAAATTCGGCCGCAGCGCGACGTAGCCGAGATCGCGCAGGGCCTTGGCCAGCGTCTGCGCCACCTTGTTTTCCGCGGTGCCGCCGAAGAGGGGATGCGGGTGCGCCACCAGCGCAATGCCGCGCGGCGCGTGCGCCGGCGGCTCGACGATGGTTTCGATGGCGCCGGCCGGCCCCGGGATCAGGAGGCGCTCGGCGGCGGGGCGGGAGGTCATGTTCAGATTTTAAGGCGTTCGACGACGCGACCGTTGAGCAGGTGCTCTTCAATGATCTCGTCGATGTCCGATTTGTCGATGTAGGTGTACCAGACCCCCTCGGGGTAGACCACCAGCACCGGGCCGTTGTCGCAGCGATCCAGGCAACCGGCACTGTTGATGCGCACCTTGCCCTTGCCCTTCAGGCCCAGCTCGCCGATGCGGTCCTTGGCGTAGTCCTTCATCGCGCTGGCGCCGTGGTTGTTGCAGCAGGTGGCGCCCGGCTCGCGCTGGTTGCAGCAGAAGAAGACGTGGTGCTTGAAGTAGCTCATGGGATCGTTCCGGCAAAGCGGTGATTATAGCGAAGAGGATTCCGGCAAGACCCCGGGCGCCACGCTGTTTTTGGCGCGGCCATTGCGGTATCGTATGCGTCTGTGCAATCAGGGAGGACTGAGGGCGAATGGCGATGCGCACACGGTTGCTGCTCATTTTTTCGATGCTGCTCCCTTTGTTGGCGTGGGGCAATACCTATCCCCTCATCGAAATGCTCGGCGCGCCGGGATCCGCCGGCCTGGGCGTGGTTCTACGCTCCGAGCGATCGCCTTACGAGGGGGCGGGTACGCGGAACGACTTCGTGCCCGTGTACCTGTACGAAGGCAAGCAGGTGTTCCTCCGCGCCAGCCGCGCCGGCGTGAAGCTGGTCGATGACCGCGCTCACGGCCTGGAGGCCATCCTTGACTATCGTTTCGAGGGTTTTCCCTATGACCGCAAGCCACAGAGCCTGGCCGGCATGGAGACCAGGGAGCCGACGCTCGATCTCGGGTTGGCCTACCACTATCGCACCGCCCTGGGCACCCTGAACGCGGAATACCTGCGCGATGCCAACAGCATCCACAAGGGCAGCGAGATTCGCCTCCGCTACAACTACGACTGGCATGCGGGACGCCTGCACCTGCGTCCGAGCCTCACGCTCGCGGCGCGTAGCGCAAAGCTCAACAACTACTACTACGGCGTTCGCGCGGAGGAGGCAACGGCGGCGCGGCCCGCCTACGATCCGGGCGCCGGAATCGACCGCTGGATCGGCCTCTACGGCTTCTACGAGATCACTGAATGGTGGCGACTGCTCGGCGGCATCAGCGTCGATCTGATGGACCGCAAGGTGCGCAACAGCCCGATCGTGCGGGACGGCAGCCGGCCCACCGTATTTCTCGGTCTCGCCTACGATTTCGGCGGCACCAGGGCAAAGACGCCGCCGACTGAAGCATCGCCGCCGCGCTACCTGAAGGTGCTGTACGGCAAGTCCACCGACTGCAACCTGGTGACGACCATGTCGCTGCGCTGCACGTCGACCTCCACCACGGATCGAACCCGGGTCGCGGCCATCGAGTATGGCCGGCCGTTCATCGAGCGGCTGCATGACTGGCCGCTCGACTTCGTCGGCTACGTCGGCCTGCTGCGCCATGCGGAAAACGGCCTGCAGCCCGACTCCTGGCAGTTGAATGCCTACCTGAAGGGGTTCTACTACGGCTTCCCATGGAGCGAACGCGTCAAGACGCGCATCGGCTTCGGCGTGGGGCTTTCGCTGGCCGCGCGGATTCCCTACGTCGAGGGCCGCGACCAGGCCGCGCGCGGCCGCAACACGTCGAAGCTGCTCAATTATCTCGACCCGAGCATCGACATCAGCGTGGGCGACCTGATCGGCGCGCGTTCGCTGAGGGAGACCTACGCCGGTTTCGGCGTCTCCCACCGCTCCGGCATCTTCGGCAGGTCGCAAATGCTCGGCAACGTCAATGGCGGCTCGAACTACATTTATACGTACATCGAGTCGAAGTTCTGATGCCGTCCGCCGCGGAACCCGTTGCCGGGGCTCCCCTTCAATCCCCGAATTCGTCGTACTTGGCGGCGTTGCCGCGCGCCTTCTCCACCGGGTATTTGGCCGCGTTCTTCGCGATTTTCTCGCGCGCCGCCGCGGCGAGGTCGATGCCGAGCGCGTCGGCCAGCTCGACGAGATAGATCAGCACGTCGGCGACTTCCTCACGCACCTTGTCGAACTTCCGCTGCGGCAGCGCGTGGCTTTGCTCCGGCGTAAGCCACTGGAAATGCTCGACCAGTTCGGCCGCTTCGACAATGAGCGCCATGGCCAGGTTTTTCGGCGTGTGATAGCGGTCCCACTCGCGCGCGCGGGCGAAATCGCGCAATTCATCGCGCAATTCGATCAGTGCGTCATGATTCATTTTGCTTCTCCCGGGGCGAACCCTCCCGCCGGCCGCGCGGCAGCATGAGGAAGGGCAGCGCGGCGAAGGGCCAGAGGCTGGACACCAGCCGCGTCAGGCCGTTGAAGTTGAGGAAGTGGCCCTGCTGCCAGACTTGCAGCGTGGCGGCGAGATAGGGGTTCTCGGGGGCCAGGTTCACCAGTGCGGTGGTGAAGAACAGTGCCAGCGCGGCCAGTACCTGCTGCACCAGCCTGGGCAGCAGCAGCGCCGGCAGCAGCAGCAGCGTGCCGCAGGCAAGCCCGAGCATGTTGCCGGGGGTGATCCAGTGGCCGAACTGCGCGGCACTGACCAGCAGCGCGCCGGCAAAACCTCTTATCACCAGAGCCAGCATGAACAGTATGCCGAGCACCCAGTGCCGCGGCGTTCGCAGCAGCAATGCGGCAACGAGACCGGCGGCGAGCGTACCGCCGGCGGTCACGCCCGCCTCGATGACGAGAAAGCGCTTGGCCGAGTAGGGCAGCGGCTCAAGGCCGAGCAGCGTGCGCAGGTCGCCGGTGCCGAAGAGCAGTATTTCAGGGTTGAGCTGGGTCAGCAGCCAGAGGCCGAGCAGCACCAGGCCGAAGTCGGCGGCCTTGCCGTGGACGATGAGCCGCATGCGCAGGGCGTGCAGGCGCCCGCCGTCGACCAGCGCCCGCCCCCAGTTCATTCCCAGCGCAGCGCCGGTCAGCGCGCCGATGCCGTTGCAGGCGAGATCGAGATTGGAGGGTACGCGCGTGGGCAGGAAGTGCTGCAGTGTTTCGATTGAAAAGCTGAGCGCCAGGCCGACTACGGCGGCGAGCACGGCGGCGATGCCCAGGCGCAGGCGCGGGTGCAGCGCCGGCACCAGCAGGAAGCCGAGCGGCACATAGGCCAGCATGTTGGTGACGAGATCGAAGACGGTGTAATAGCGCGGCCAGGCGGCCGCCAGGAAGTCCAGCATCGGCGCGCCCGTATCGCGCCAGCCGGAGAATGGGTGGAGGCTGGCGTAGATCACCAGCAGCGCGTAGGCGGCGGCGAGATAGCGGGCGAGCGGCGAAGCATGGCGGGCGGTCATGGTGTGCCGGGAGTTTAGCGCACCTTGATTTCGGTCCACAGGCGATTCACCAGGCGCCGGCTTTTCCTGTCCAGGTCGCGCATCATCTCCAGCCGCTTGCGCGCTTCCGTGTCGGGAAAGACTGCGGGATTGTCCTTGATGTCCGGCCTGATGTGCGGCAGGGCCGCGAGGTTGGGATTGCCCGAACCGGTCAGGTTGGTGAGCTCGGCGGAGTTGCCGCCTTCGAGCATGAAGTCGATGAAAAGATGCGCCAGGTCGGGCCGCCGGCCGCTCTTGTGCAGCACCATCGAGTCGACCGCGATGACGGCGCCCTCCCGCGGCGTCGCATAGCCGATGGTGAACGGCCGGCGGGCCTTCTCCGCGTCCTGTGCCGCCTGGAACATGTCGCTCGAGTAGCCGTGGGCGAGCCAGATGTTGCCGATGGTCAGCTCCTTGATGTAGCTGGAGGCGTTGAACGCCGCCCAGTAGGGCTTGGCGCGCAGGATCAGGTCGCGCGCCTGCTTCAGCCTGGCTTCGTCGGTTTCGTTGATCGAGTGGCCGAGGTACCTGAGCGCCGCCCCGATCAATTCGCGCGGGTCGTCGAGCACCGTCACCTTGCCCTTCAGCCGCTCGAGGTATTTCGGCTCGAAGATCACCGCCCAGGTGCCGGTGGGCAGGCCGAGTTCCTTCATCTTCTGCTCGTTGTAGCCGATCAGGGTGACCGAATAGGCATAGGGCACCGAATAGCGGTTGCCCGGATCGAAGGGCGTGTCGAGGAACTCCGGCCTGATGCTGGCGAGGTTCGGCAGCCTGGATTTGTCGATGGGCCGCAGCGCGTTTTCGCGGATCAGCGTTTCCACCGCATTGCCCGTCGGCACCAGGATGTCGTAGCCGGCCGCGCCCGCGGCCAGCTTGGCCAGCATCTCCTCGTTGCTCGAGTAGTAGTCCTGCTTGACCCGGCAGCGGCAGCGCGCCTCGAAGCGCCGCACCGCGGCATCGGAAATGTAGTTGTTCCAGTTGTAGAGGTAGAGCACGTCATCGGCCAACGCCATTGCCGGTGCGGCGATCAGCGCCACCAGTACGAGCAGCCGTTGCATGCTCAGTGGGCCTTCAGCACGCCGGGCGCCAAGCGCGAGGCGATGGCGATCATCGCCAGCGTGATCAGCATGAGCAGGGTGGATACGGCGTTCACCTCGGGCGTCACCGCCACCTTGATCATGGAGTAGATCTGCAGCGGCAGGGTTTTCACGCCGACGCCGGAAGTGAAGAAGGTGATGACGAAATCGTCGATCGAGAGCGTGAAGGCCATCAGCGCGCCGGCGATGATGCCGGGCATGATCAGCGGCAGGGTCACCAGGCGGAAGGTCTGCCACGGCGTGGCGCCGAGATCGCGCGCCGCCTCGAAGAGGCTCTCGTCCATGCCGGCCAGCCGCGACCGCACGATGATGGCGACGAAGCCGAGGCAGAAGGTGATGTGGGCCAGGACGACGGTGAGCAGGCTGAGCGATTCCTGGCCGAAGGCCGTGATGAAGAAGACGAGCAGGGAGACGCCGAGCAGGATCTCCGGCATGGCCACGGGGGTGAGCACCATGAAGGGCAGCAGCTTCGGCTTCCAGCGGTGCATGGCGATGCCGGCCATGGTGCCGAGCACCGTCGCCACGGCCGAAGCCACCACGGCAATCAGCAGCGAGTTGAAGGCGGCCTGCAGCATGGCCTCGTCGGCGAGCAGGGTCTTGTACCAGTTCAGGGTGAAGCCGACCCATTCCGCATTCAGCCGCGAGTCGTTGAACGAGAAGGCGACCACCACCGCCAGCGGGACGTAGAGGAAGGCGTAGACAGCGATCGCGCCCGCCCACAACCACCACGCTCTACGCACGGCCGCCTCCCCGCCGCGCGAGCCACGCGGAGAAACCCGCCACCGCCAGCACCGCGAGGGTCAGCATGATGGACAGCATCGAGCCGAAGGGCCAGTCGCGTGTGCCGAGGAAGGATTCCTTGATCAGGTTGCCGACCAGCCAGTCGTCCTTGCCGCCGAGGATCTCGGGTATGGCGAACATGCCCAGCACCGGGATGAACACCAGCGCCGAGCCGGCGAAGATGCCCGGCAGCGAGAGCGGGAAGGTCACCCGCCAGAAGCGCTGCCAGGCGCCGGCGCCGAGGTCCTGGGCGGCGTCGAGCAGGACGGGATCGTGTTTCTCCAGATTGGTGTAGAGCGGCAGGATCATGAAGGGCAGATGCACGTACACCATGCCGATGACCACCGCGGTGCGCGAGAAGAGCAGGTCGAGCGGGCCGAGGATGATCATCCAGGCGTAGATCCGCACCAGGAAATTGCTGGCGAAGGGCAGGATCACCAGCAGGGTCAGAAAATCGCGCCGCTGCCTGGGGCTGCGCGCGATGGCGAGTGCCACCGGGTAGGCCATCACCAGGCAGATGAGGGCGGTCAGCGCCGCCACGCCGAACGACTTGGCGAAAATCTCGGCATAGATCCAGTCGCCGAAGAAGACCCGGTAGTTCTCGATCGTGAGCCCGGCTTCCTCGCCGGGCCGGCCGGCTGACAGCGGCGCCAGCCCGCCGAATTCGCCCGGGTAGCGGAACGAGGCGGCCACCATGATCAGGCCGGGCAGGACGAAGAACACCAGCAGGAACAGGAAGGGCGGTCCGCTCACCAGCCGGCGGGTGAGGCGGGAGGCCGCGGTCGTGTGCGCTTCGTCACTCACCGAGCCAGGCTCCCGCGTCGTGGCGCCAAGAGACCGCCACCGCGTCGCCCGTTTCGAAGAACTGGGCACGGCCCGGCGCCGAGTTGGGCAGCAGCGCCTCGATGCGGGCGCCGCCGGCGGTCTCGACGATGTAGGTGGTGACGTCGCCGATGTAGAGGAAGCTGCTCACCCGGCCGGTGAAATGGTTCTTCAGCTGCGGCGCCTCGGTGTGAGGCGAGATGCGCACCTGCTCGGGCCGTATGGCGAAGGCGCCCCTCAGTCCGGCACCGGCCGCGGCGGCATGCGGCGCGATGACTTCGCCGAGGCCGGCGACCGACAGCCGCAGGTGGCCGGATGCCGCTTCGATCACCTCGGCGTCGAGCAGGTTGATGCTGCCGATGAAATCCGCGACGAAGCGGTTCTTCGGGAAACCGTAGATCCTGGACGGCTCGTCCATCTGCTCGACGCGGCCGTCCCGCAACACGGCGATGCGATGGGAGAGGGCCAGCGCCTCGGCCTGCGCGTGGGTGACGAAGACGAAGGTGACGCCCACCTCCTTCTGCAGCTTGATCAGCTCGAGCTGCATTTCCTCGCGCAGCTTCGCATCCAGCGCGCCCAGCGGCTCGTCGAGCAGCAGCAGGCGCGGCCGGTTCACCAGCCCCCGCGCCAGCGCGACGCGCTGCTTCTGGCCGCCGGAGAGCTCGTGCGGGTACTGGTGCGCCTTGTCGCCGAGGTGCACCAGTTCCAGCGTTTCCCCGACGCGCCGCGAGATCTCTTCTGTCGGCCGGCCCGCCATCCTGAGCGGGAAGGCGATGTTCTGCGCGACAGTCATGTGGGGAAACAGCGCGTAGCTCTGGAAGACGGTGTGCACCGGCCGCTGCTCCGGCGGCGTGCCGGCGAGGTCTTTGCCGTCGAGCAGGATGCGCCCGGCGTCGGGCGCCTCGAAGCCGGCGATCATGCGCAAGAGGGTTGTCTTGCCGCAGCCGGAAGGCCCCAGCAGGGTGAAGAACTCGCCCTGCTCGACGTCGAGGCTGACGTCGCAGACGGCGGCCAGATCACCGTAGCGGCGCGTGACATTGCGGATCTCGAGTAGCGCCATGACCGTTTCGCATCTGGGGCGGAAAGTCGCGCCGCATCGGCGGCGCCAAGCATCAACTCTAAACTCGAAACCCCAAACCCGAAACTATTATGGGTGGTGGTGCGGCGGTTCGCCGACGTGATGCGTCTGTGCCGCCGCGTGGCGGTGCATTCCGGCATGCGCCGGCTGCAGCGGCGTGGGCCGGCCGACCCATTGCGGCAGCAGGGAGCCGGCCGCCATGCCGATTGCGCTCACGCCCAGGCCGATCAGCTGCGGCGGCACCGGGCTGGCCTCGCCCACCAGCAGTTCGATCAGTATCCAGGCGGCGAGGCCGCCGAAGGTGGCAGCGAGCGCTCCCTGGGTGCTGGCCCGCTTCCAGAGAATGCCGGCCAGCAGGGGCACGAAGGCGCCGGCCAGGGTCACCTTGTAGGCGTTTTCCACCATCTTGAAGATGGAGGCTTGCGAATTCAGGGCGAAGATCAGCACGATGCCGGCGAAGCCGACCAGGCAGCCGCGCATGACCCAGAGGAAGCGGCGGTCGCCCATGTTCGGGTAGAAGCCCTTGACGACGTTCTCGGCGAAGGTGACCGAGGGCGCCAGCAGGGTGGCCGAGGAGCAGCTCATGATCGCCGAGAGCACCGCCCCGAAGAACAGCACCTGGGCCGCCAGCGGCGTGTGCTGGAGCACCAGGGTCGGCAGCACCAGCTGGGAATCCTTCTGCAGCAGGTCGCTGAACATGGCCGGGTCGATCAGGGTCGCCGAGTAGGCGATGAACATGGGCACGAAGGTGAAACAGAAATAAATGGAGGCGCCGAGGATGGATCCGCCGAGGGCGATTTTCGCGCTCCTGGCGGAGGTCACCCGCTGGAATACGTCCTGCTGCGGGATGGAGCCCAGCATCATGGTCACCCAGGCGCCCAGGAAGGTGACCCAGGCCAGAGGGTCGGGCGGCGGGAAGAAGTCCAGTTTTCCGGCGTCCGCCGCGTGGCGGATCACCGTTTCGGCGCCGCCGGTCTTGCCGCTGACGATCCAGGCGATGAACAGCAGGCCGCCCATGGAGACGGCCATCTGCACGAAGTCGAGAATGGCCACGGAGAACATGCCGCCGAAGGTGGTGTAGGTCAGCACGATGACGGCGCCCAGGATCATGCCCGTGCTTTGGCTGACGGCACCGTCGGTGACGATGAAGAAGATGAGGCCGAGCGCCTTGATCTGGGCCGCCACCCAGCCGAGATAGGAGGCGACGATGCAGACGGTGGTGATCACTTCCACCGTGCGGTTGTAGCGCATGCGGTAGAAGTCGCCCAGGGTCAGGATGTTGAGCTTGTAGAGATAACGCGAGAAGAGAACGCCGGCGATGATGAGGCACATGGAGGAGCCGAAGGGATCGGCCACCACGCCCCCCAGGCCGTCCTTGACGAAGGTGGCAGAAACGCCGAATACCGCCTCGGCGCCGAACCAGGTGGCGAACACTGTCGCCGTGACCACCGGCAGCGGCAGGCTGCGGCCGGCGACGGCGAAATCCTTGGCGTTATGGACCCGCGTGGCGGCGAGCAGGCCGATGCCGACCGAGACGAGAAGGTAGAGGGCGACGAACCAGAGCAGCATGGTGAAACTCCGCGGTGGATGACCGGAGTGCGATCGCGAACCGGCGAATTATAGCGAAACCGAGGGCTCGTTCAGGCGAGCAGCACGAACAGCTGGATCGCCAGGATGGCGGCGAGCAGTCCCGATGAAATCCACAGCAGCCGCGTCTGCCGCTGCTGTTCCGCAAGCAGGCGCTGCAGGTCCTCGTTCAGCGATTGCGCCGGATGCTCCGTCAGGGTGCGATGCAGGAGGCGCGGGAACTGCGGCAGCAGCGTGGCCCAGGTCGGCGCTTCCTGCTTCAGGTTTTTGAGCAAACCGCGCCAGCCCACCTGCTCGTGCATCCAGCGTTCGAGGAAGGGCTTCGCCGTTTTCCACAAGTCGAGCTCCGGGTCGAGCTGGCGGCCGAGGCCTTCGATGTTGAGCAGCGTCTTCTGCAGCATGACCAGCTGCGGCTGGATCTCGACGTTGAAGCGGCGGCCGGTCTGGAACAGGCGCAGCAGCGTTTTGCCGAAGGAGATGTCCTTCAGCGGCCTGTCGAAGACCGGCTCGCACACGGCGCGGATGGCCGTCTCGAACTCGTCGATGCGGGTATCCGCCGGCACCCAGCCGGCGTCGATGTGGGCCTGCGCCACGGCCTTGTAGTCGCGGCGGAAGAAGCCGAGGAAGTTCTGCGCCAGGTAGTTCTTGTCGACATCGGTGAGCGTGCCCATGATGCCGAAATCGAGCGCGATGTACTTGCCTTCGGGCGAAACGAAGATGTTGCCCGGGTGCATGTCGGCATGGAAGAAGCCGTCGCGGAACACCTGGGTGAAGAAGATCTCCACGCCGGCGCGCGAGAGCGCCTTGAGATCCACGCCCGCGGCCTTGAGCTGCTCGATCTGGCCGATCGGCGTGCCGTGCATGCGCTCCATCACCATCACCGAGCCGGAGCACCAGTCCCAGTGCACCTCGGGCACCGCGAGCAGCGGCGAATGCAGGAAGTTGCGCCGCAGCTGCGAGCAGTTGGCCGCCTCGCGCATGAGATCCAGTTCGTTGGCCAGATGCTTCTCGAACTCCGCGACCACCTCGCGCGGCTTGAGCCGCCTGCCGTCCGGCCACAGCGCCTCGATCAGGCCGGCGGCAGTGTCGAGGAGGGCGATGTCGTGGGCGATGACGCGCCCGATGTCGGGGCGGAGGATCTTGACCGCGACTTCACGGCCGTCCGGCAGGGTCGCGAAATGCACCTGGGCCACCGAGGCGCTGGCGACCGGCTCGGCCTCGAATGCCGCGAATACTTCCCGCACCGGCTTGCCATAGGCCCGCTCCAGCTCGGCCATCGCCTGGGCGGAGGGAAAGGGCGGCACCTGATCCTGCAGTCTGGCCAGTTCGTCGGCGATGTCGGCGGGCAGCAGGTCGCGCCGCGTGGACAGCATCTGGCCGAATTTGACGAAGATGGGACCGAGCGCCTCCAGCGCCAGGCGCAGGCGCACCGCGCGCGGCGCCGACAGGTCGCGCCAGAAAAAGACGAGCCGCGCGGCGCGCGCCAGCCGTCCCGTGGGCTCGTGCTCGAGGAGCATCTGGTCGAGGCCGTGGCGGATGCCGACGCCGACGATTTTCAGGAGGCGGAACAGGCGCAAGATGGCTGCCGGGTACGGTTGGGGGAAGGGGCGAATTTACACAGTTTCCCGCCGAGGGGGAAGGGCGCCAGCCTGCTGGCGGTATAATGCGCGCTTTCCAGAGCATCACAGAAAATGGCTGTAGATATCCGCACCCGACTGGCCGACTTGCTGCGCGATGCGCTCGCGATTGTTGCTCCTGAGCAACAGTCTGTCACGATCACGCTGGAACGCCCCAGGCAGGCGAGCCACGGCGACTTTGCCACCAACCTGGCGCTGCAGCTGGCCAAGCCGCTCAAGCTCAATCCGCGCGACATCGCCGGCCGCCTCGTTGCCGAACTGCCGAAATCGCCGTTCGTCGCCAAGGCGGAAGTGGCCGGCGCCGGCTTCATCAATCTCTTCCTTGCCCCGGCGGCCAAGCTGCAGGCGGTGGGGGCGGTGCTGGAGCAGGGCGCGGAATTCGGCAGCAACGCGATGGGCGGCGGCAGAAAGGTGCAGGTCGAGTTCGTCTCGGCCAACCCGACCGGGCCGCTGCACGTCGGCCACGGCCGCGGTGCGGCCTACGGCGCCAGCCTCTCCAGCCTGCTCGATTTCGCCGGCTACAAGGTTACGCGCGAGTTCTACGTCAACGACGCCGGCCGGCAGATGGACATCCTGGCGCTGTCGACCTGGCTGCGCTACCTCGAACTGCACGGCTCCGCCATCCCCTTCCCGAAGAACGCCTACCAGGGCGACTACGTGCGCGACATGGCCGAGGCGATCAGGAAAGCCCATGGCGATCGCTACAAGCGCGATGCCGCGGCCGTGACGGCCGGCGCGCCGGATGCGCAGGAGGATGCCGAGGTGCATCTCGATGCGCTGATCGCCAAAGCCAAGGAACTGCTCGGCGACGACTACGCCTATGTGCACAATTACACGCTGACGGAGCAGCTGGGCGACAGCCGCGAGGATCTCGCCGAGTTCGGCGTGCATTTCGACACGTGGTTCTCGGAGAAATCGCTCTTCGACACGGGCATGGTCGACAAGGCCGTGGCGCTGCTGGAGAAGCACGGCCACGTCTACGCGCAGGACGGCGCCAGGTGGTTCCGCTCGACCGCTTTCGGCGACGAGAAGGACCGCGTCGTGCAGCGCGAAAACGGGCTGTACACCTACTTCGCCTCCGACATCGCCTACCATCTCAACAAGTACGAGCGCGGCTTCGACCGCATCATCGACATCTGGGGCGCCGACCACCACGGCTACATCCCGCGCGTGAAGGGCGCCATCAAGGCGCTGGGACTCGACGAGAACAGGCTGGAGGTGGCGCTGGTGCAGTTCGCCGTGCTCTACCGCGACGGCCGGAAGACCTCGATGAGCACGCGCTCCGGCGAGTTCGTCACCCTGCGCGAGTTGAGGAAGGAAGTCGGCAACGACGCCTGCCGCTTCTTCTACGTGCTGCGCAAATCGGACCAGCATCTCGATTTCGACCTGGATCTCGCCAAGTCGCAGAGCAACGAAAACCCGGTGTACTACATCCAGTACGCCCATGCCCGCGTCTGCTCGGTGCTGGCGCAGTGGGGCGGCAGCGAAGCGGAACTGCCGGGCACGGACGTCGCGCCGCTCGCCAATGAACGCGAGCTGGCGCTGTGTGCGCGGCTGGCGGAATTTCCCGAGACGGTCGAGAATGCCGCGCGCGACCATGCGCCGCATGCGATCGCCTTCTACCTGAAGGATCTGGCGGGCGATTTCCATAGCTACTACAATGCCGAACGCATCCTGGTCGAGGATGAGCGGCTGCGCCTCGCGCGCCTCGCGCTCTGCCTGGCGGTGCGCCAGGTGCTGAGGAACGGCCTCGCCATCCTGGGCGTGAGCGCCCCGGAATCCATGTAGGATTGACACATGAGCCGCGATTTCAAGCCCCGCAACACTCCGCCCAGGCGCAGGAGCTTTGGCGGCACCCTCGTCGGCATGTTCATCGGACTGGTGGTCGGTGTCGTCATCGCCGCCGGCGTCGTCTGGTACATGAACAAGATGCCCATTCCGTTCCAGGCCAAGAGCAAGCCGGCCGAGAAGAACGGCGAAGCGAAAGCGCACGAGGCTGCCAGGCCCGACGCCGCTCCCGGCGCGCCCGCGGCGCTGCCCGGCAAGCCCGGCGACAAGGTCGCCGAAAAGCCGCGCTTCGAGTTCTACAAGATCCTGCCCGGCAGCGGAGAGGCCGCACCGCTGCCGGCGCCGAAACCCGAGCAGAAGACGGAACCTTCCGGCGGCGATGCGCTCTATCTCCAGGCCGGCGCCTTCCAGAATCCCGCCGACGCGGACAACCTGAAGGCGCGGCTTGCGTTAATGGGGGTGGAGGCCGGCGTGCAGCAGGTGACCGTGCCCGAGAAGGGCGTCATGCACCGCGTGCGCATCGGCCCCTATCGCAGCCCGGAAGACATGAGCAAGGTGCGCACGCAGCTCGCGCAGAATGGAATCCAGGCCACGGTGGTCAAAGTCAAGGAAGGCGCGAATTGAGCGCCTGCATCAAGGAGAATCGAATGATGAACATGAAGAAATGGCTCGGCCTGGCCGGCCTTTTTTTTGCGCTGGTTGCCGCTTCGGCCGGAGCCGCTTCGCAGGCCGGGCGTGAATACAAGGCGCTGGCCGCGCCGCAGCCGGTCGACTCGGGCGCCAAGGTCGAGGTTACCGAGTTCTTCTGGTATGGCTGCCCGCACTGCTTCGACCTCGAACCCTTCCTCAGGAAATGGACGGCGAAGCTGCCCAGGGACGTCGAGTTCCGCCGCGTGCCGGCCATTCCTTCCGAGCGCTGGGCGCCGCTGGCCCACACTTTCTATACGCTGGAGGCGATCGGCGAGCTGGATCGCCTGCATGGCGAAGTGTTCGACGCCGTGCACATCGACCGCGTGAACCTCGGCGACCAGAAGATCCAGCTCGAGTGGATGGCGAAGAAAGGCGTGGATCGCAAGAAATTCAGCGATGCCTGGAACTCGTTCACCGTGCAGAGCAAGCTCAAGCGGGCGGCGCAACTCAGCC
This sequence comes from Rhodocyclaceae bacterium, assembly GCA_013821865.1. Classification (GTDB taxonomy): domain Bacteria; phylum Pseudomonadota; class Gammaproteobacteria; order Burkholderiales; family Rhodocyclaceae; genus Desulfobacillus. Next base: position 4,954 of record PNJM01000014.1, on the reverse strand, counting down.
AGGCATTCGATGTCACCGGCGTGCCGACCCTGATCGTCGACGGCAAGTATGCGACCTCCCTGTCCATGGCCGGCAGCCCCGAGCAGTTGATGAGGACGCTGGACGAACTCGTCGTCAAGGCGCGCGGCGAGCGCGGCAAGAAGAAGTAGCGCGTTGCAGCCGCTCAAAGTCTTTATTACAGGGGCTTCGAGCGGCATCGGCGCGGCGCTGGCCGCGCATTACGCGGCGCAGGGCGCCCGGCTTGGTCTGGTGGCGCGCCGCGCCGAAGCCCTCGCCGAAATCTCGCACAAGCTCCCCACCGAAACGGCAACCTATGTCGCCGACGTCGCCGATGCTCCGGCGCTCGCCGCGGCGGCAGGGGATTTCATCAGCCGCTTCGGCGTTCCCGACATCGTCATCGCCAATGCCGGCATCTCGGTCGGCACGCTGACCGAGCACGCCGAGGACATCGGGGTCTTCGGCCGCATCATGCAGACCAACGTGGTCGGCCTGGCGGCGACTTTTCACCCCTTCATCGCGCCGATGCGCGAGGCCGGGCGCGGCCGCCTTGTCGGCATCGCCTCGGTCGCCGGCCTGCGCGGCCTGCCCGGCGCCGGCGCCTACAGCGCATCGAAGGCGGCGGCCATCGCCTATCTGGAAGCCTTGCGCATCGAACTGCGGCCCAGCGGCGTGAAAGTGGTGACCGTGTGCCCCGGCTATGTCGCCACGCCGATGACGGCGGTGAACACCTATCCGATGCCCTTCATCCTGCCGGCCGACGTCGCCGCGCGGCGCATCGCCCGCGTCATTGAGCAAGGCCGGCGTTTCGCTGTCGTGCCCTGGCAGATGGCGATCGTGGCGCGCATCATGAGGTTCCTGCCCAATCCGGTGTTCGACCGGCTGTTCAGGCGGGCCGGGCGCAAGCCGCGCGGGTTGCGGCTGTAAGGGTGCCGAGGAACTTCGAGTGGGGGACGAGTCGGGTACGTACCGAGTGATCTACATGGCTCGCCAGCGACAGACTGACGGCCACCCGGCAGTTGTCCTGTTTGCCCAACTGGCCGCAGTACTCCCGGGAGACACCGACCGAATGCCTCCCCTACTTCGGGAAGCCCGTGTCGTCGACGATCCAGTAACAGCCGCGATCCAGCCCAAGCGTTGGCAGAACCCAGTCGAGCACTTGCCGGTCGGTGCTGTGCATGACTACGCCCTCAGCAGGTCGGCACTGATCGGCAGCTTGCGCACCCGCTTGCCGGTCGCCGCCGCCAGCGCGTTCGCCACCGCCGGCGCCAGAGGCGGCACACCCGGCTCGCCGATACCCGTGGGATTGGCCGCCGAGGGGACGATGTGCACCTCGACGCGCGGCATGTCACCGATCCGCACGGTCAGATAATCGTGGAAGTTGGACTGGTCCACCCTGCCGTCGGTGAGGGTGATGGCGCCGCCGTTCAGCACCGTGGACAAGGCGAAGCCGACCGCGCCCTCGACCTGGGCCCGGACGATGTCTGGATTGACGGCAATGCCGCAATCCACCGCGCACACCACACGGTCCACGCGATAGCTGCCGTCGTCCTTCACCGTCACTTCCGCGACCTGGGCCACGTAGGTACTGAAGGACTCGTGCACCGCTACGCCCCGGCCGCGCCGCTCGCCCGCCTTGCCGGACGGCAGCGGCGTGTCCCAGCCGGCCCGGTCCGCGGCCAGCTTGAGGACCGCCGCATGGCGCGGATGTTGTTCGAGCATGGACAGACGCCAGGCCACCGGATCCTTTCCCGCCGCTTGCGCCAGTTCGTCGATGAAGCATTCCGTCGAGAAGGCGGTGTGGGTGGAGCCCACGGAGCGCCACCACAGCACCGGTACGCCGATGTTCGTCGGCGTGTGCAACTCCACCAGCCTATTGGGAATTGCATAAGGCAGGTTGGTGGCGCCTTCCACCGACGCGCCATCGATACCGTCCTTAACCAGCGCTGCGAAGGGCGATCCGGCGAGGATCGACTGCCCGACCAGGCGATGGCGCCAGCCGACCAGCCGGCCCTGGTCATCCAGCCCGGCCCACAGGCGGTGATGGAACATCGGACGGTAGTAGCCTGCGCGCATGTCGTCTTCACGCAGCCAGACCAGCTTGACCGGCGCGCGCCCATCGATGGCCTTGGCGATGTGGGCGGCCTCGAGGATGTAGTCGGAGTCCTTGTTGGCACGGCGGCCGAAGCTGCCGCCGGCATAGAGCATGTGGATGCGCACCTTTTCCGGCGGCAGGCCGAAGAGCTTGGCCAGCGCCATCTGATCGACGGTCTGCATCTGCTCGCCGTTCCATACTTCGCAGCCGTCCTTGCCCAGTTGCACCACGCAGTTCATCGGCTCCATCGCGGCATGGGCCAGATAGGGCACGTCATAGGACGCTTCCAGAGTCCGCGCGGCACCAGCCAACGCCTTGTCCGCATCGCCGGTCTGACTCGCCACGGCGCCGGGCGACTTGGCCAGCTCCCGATACTGGGCAAGGATCTGCTCCGAGCCGAGCTTGAACGCTGCGCTCTCGTCCCACTCGACGGTGAGGGCGTCGCGCCCCTTCCTGGCGCTCCACGTGTCCTTGGCGAGGACCGCCACGCCGCTGGGGATCTGCACCACATCGACCACGCCCTTGACGGCCCTGGCCTTGGACGCATCGTAGGACTTCACCTTGGCACCGAAGCGGGGTGGATGAGCCACCACGGCGGTAAGCATGCCGGGCAGGTGGATATCTTGGGTAAACACGGCCTTGCCCGTGGTCTTGTCGGCGCCGTCCTTGCGCGGAACGCGCTTGCCGATCAGCTTGAAGTCCTTCGGATCCTTGAGTTTCACGTCTGCGGGGGGTATCTCATCCGCGGCGGCGCGGGCGAGCTGGCCGAAGCTCGCCTTGCGGCCCGATGCCTTGTGCATCACCACGCCGCCGGCGACAACGATTTCTGCGGGAGGGACCTTCCACTGCCTGGCCGCTGTCGCGACCAGCATCGCGCGGGCCGAGGCGCCCGCCTTGCGCAGCTGTTCCCAGGAGTTGGCGATGGCGGTGCTACCGCCGGTGCCTTGTGCCGGGCCCCAGAGCAGGTTGTTGTAGCGCTTCGCGTCGGCGGGCGCACCCTCGATGCGGACCTGAGACCAGTCCGCATCCAGTTCTTCCGCCACGATCGTTGCCAATCCCGTGTAGGTGCCCTGTCCCATCTCCAGGTGCTTGGAGATGACGGTGACGCTATTGTCCTCGGTGATGCGCAAGAAGGCATTGGGTTCGAAGCCCGCGGCACCTGCCGCCTTCTTGCTTCCGCCTGCGGCGGTCGCCGCCGGCAGATAGATGGCCAGCGTCAGTCCTGCCGCGCCCTGCAGGAAGCGGCGGCGGCTTTCATTCTCGATACGCGTTGTCGTCATGGTGTCTCCGTCAGGCCAGCGACTTGGCCGCTTCGTGGATGGCGGCGCGGATACGCACGTAGGTGGCGCAGCGGCAGAGGTTGCCGCCCATCGCGCCATCGATGTCCGCGTCGGTGGGCTTGCGGTTCTTCTCCAGTAGTGCCACGGCGCTCATGATCTGGCCGGACTGACAGTAGCCGCACTGCACCACGTCGAGCCGTTGCCAGGCGTCCTGCACCGCCTTGGCGACGCGGTCCCGCCCGACGCCTTCGATGGTGACGATTTTCTTGCCGACCGCCGCGGACACCGGCGTGCTGCAGGAGCGCACCGGCTCGCCGTTCAGATGCACGGTACAGGCGCCGCACAGCGCCATACCGCAGCCGTATTTGGTGCCGGAGAGTTGCAGTGTGTCGCGCAGCACCCACAGCAGCGGCGTATCGGGTTCAACATCCGCGCGGATGTTCTTGCCGTTGATATTGAGTGTGATCATGAGAACCTCCGAGGTGAGAAAGGAAGATGTTCGATGCTGATGCGATCGGACGCTTCTTTGGGTGCATTCCATGTCAAGGACAGCCCCTGTGTGATTGCCCCAATTGAGTGATGCCGAGAACGCTTGTTCAATGACCAGCAGTGTGGCCCAGGAAGTGCTGCACCCGTTTGCCAAATTCGATTTGTTTATTGCCTAATTCGACGAATCGCCATCAATCCTTGAGGAAAGTGTCCCGGTGGGTGCTAGGCTTTGCGCTGACGATTCCAGACGAAATGCCTGAGTAAAGGGAAACACGGAATGACGACTCAAGCAAGGATGAACGACAAGCTACTTGCCCGCCTGGTCGGAAAAATTGCCCAAACCGATGGCGATTACAGCACGCCGATCCCGGCGCTAATGATTTATCGCCGCAGTTCAGCTACCGAACCGATGCCATGCATCTATGGTCTGGGCTTGGGTATAACGGTGCAAGGCGGCAAGCGGGTAACGCTTGGCGATGAGATTTACGACTATGGACCAGGGCAATCACTCGTTACGTCGGTTGACCTGCCTGTGGTGTCCTATGTTACTCGTGCCAATCCCGTCGAGCCTTATCTGGGTGTGCGTCTGGAATTGGATGCTCGTGCCATTGCCCAATTGGCTGCCGAGATGGATTTTTCGGCACCGCTCAAGGTGACGACCTCGCGAGCGATGTCCATAGTGACGCTGGACGATGGTCTGCAGGATGCGCTTACCCGGCTGATTCGGCTCTTGGACGAACCGCACCTGATTCCACTCATTGCTCCGCTAATCCAGCAGGAGATTATTGTCCGACTGCTGAATGGGGAACATGGGCCGACGCTGCGCCATCTCGTTGCTGTCGGCTCCCCGAGTCAGCAAATTGCCAAGGTAATCGCTTGGTTGAAGCGGCACTTTACGGAGGATGTCCCGATGGATGATTTGGCTGCCAAAGCCCACATGAGTCCATCCACCTTCCGACAACACTTTCGTGCGGTTGCCGGCATGAGCCCCTTGCAGTATCTGAAGCATTTGCGCTTGCAGGACGCCCGGCAACTGATGCTTAACGAAGACCTGGATGCGAGCAGTGCGGCGGTGCGTGTGGGGTATGAGAGT